>JANLQZ010000744.1:0-6731 GCA_031368125.1 Betaproteobacteria bacterium | reverse complement strand
GCGATTGGCAAAGGCGCCGGCGGTCAGGTCCAACAGCGACGTTTGATCTCACGCGCTATCCCGCGCATGTAGTGCTGCAACCGCGAGCGAAACTAGCAGTCGAGCGCCATCCGAGATCAACCAAGCTGTCTTCGAAGTCGTACCTGGGGCTGTGCAGGGGTGCGTGGTTCTCTCCGACGCCGAGCCACAGGGCGTTACGCATGAGTCTCGCCCGATCAGTGATGCTCGATCTTCTCCTGCAGCCAAACCTTGATGAGTGACTGATACGGAACATCGCGTTGGCTGCCGCCTTGATCGAGTCGAGCAGGTGCTGCGACAGGCGCAGCGAGATCGTCTTGGTCGAGAGTTTCAGGTTCGGCAACACGACGCGCTGAGCCTTCGCCCAGTCCAGATACTCTGTCGAGTCGCGGCTCTTGGATTCCCAGAAGGTGCGCTCTTGCGCCTCGTTCTTGAACTTCAGCGGAGGTTTGGATTGCTCGCTCATAAATGATTTTTTCCTTCCGGCGCATGTCCCGCGCCGAGATCACGCGAACCAGCGTGTTCTCCTGGCGCAGGGTGAATGTAATGTGCAACGTCCGCCCTTCTTGCGTTTTTTCCAGCGCATGAAATTGCGATTCCTGCCCGCCATGGCGTTCAAGTGACGGACTTAAGCCCCGTCACACGCGCCATCCAGGCGCGGTCGAGCCCGGACTGCGGCTTGACCATCAGGCGTTGGTTGAGCAGTGCACGCGCCAGCGCGGTCTGTCCGGCACGTTCGGCCGCGGCGACCAGGGTTTGCGCCAGCAGGTCGCGCTGGGCGTGCGAACCGCCAGCGCGGACCGCGATCACCTTGACCGGCGCCAGCAGGTCCACCGCCGCCGCGTAGTTGCCAGCGGCATAGGCCCGCAGGGCACGCGCCACCGGCAGGCCTACGTGGCGGGTCATGGCAACGTTGTCACCCTCCTGCCGCGCCGTGTGCTCCATGACGGCCAGCAACCGTTGCGCCAGGTCGTCGCGCCCGGCTCCCGTGAAGGCCATCATGGCGTGGGCATCGTTGAACGCGTACCAGGCGTCGTCGATGCGCGGTTCCCACGCCTCGGCCATGCGCTGCCAGCGCAAGCCGACATCCACGCCGTGCAACTTGAGCCGCCACAGTAATGAACTCGCGTCGAGCATGTCCAGAATCACGGCCGAATCCGTGCCACGCACGCGCTCGTCGTACAGGCGCAGCACCGCGTCCCATTGCTGCCGGTCGAAGTGGTACAGCGCCAGATGCCACCAGTTGTGCACGGCGAGGAAACTGTCGGTGGACCAGTCCGGCGCGGTGGAGGTCAGAAACTCGACGCCATCGTCGATCCGGTTCGTCATCTCCATGACATGCGCCATCGCGTGCGTGGCCCAGGCGTCGCGCGCGTTGTGCTGCAACGCCTTGCGGCCCGCCTCCTCGGCACGCGCGTAGTCGCCCATCTCTTCCAGACCGAACGCATACATGCCCAAATAGCAACCCTCAAGGGCGCCACCGCGCTCGATGTCAGGCAGCCGACGCGCGACACGGTCGCGCAGTTCGCTGGACTGACCGAGGAAGAAGTCCCCCTGGTGCGCGGCGAACATCGCCAGGGCGTCGTTCGGGTGGTCCACCAGCACCTTTTCCCAGCCGGCGCAAGCATCGAAAAGGCGGCCCTCGACCCATGCCGCAAGGGCCGCGATATGCCCGCGCTCGCGTGCCGTCGCGCCTCCCGCCACCGCTTGGGCCATCGCGAGCGCTGCCTTCGCGTCCGGCAAAAGCGACTTCTCGGTTCCAAGCACACACAGCACTCCCTTGAGCACATGGCCCATGACGAGGCCAGGGTCGATGGCGGTGGCCGCGTCGACCTCGGCAACCGGGTCGTTTCGCAGCAGCAGAAGTTTGGCGAGTGCGGCGTCATAACGCGCCACGGCAGCAGCGTCGCCGCTCGTCATGGGAAGGTCGAAAGCGTCTTTGTTCAGCATGTTGTTCCTCGGTGGCCAGTCAATCAGTCAATCATGATGGAGGACCGCCACGCCATCACTAACAACGATACGCTCTCGACATAACTACCTCAATGACATCCAACATCAGCGATCTTGCAATGCATCGCGTCGGCATGCAGACCATAACACGAGGTCGTAGGTGATCTTCAGCACACCACAGGCGATGAGCGGAACCGAAATCCAACCCATGGCGAACAGCGCACCACTGAGTGCTGGACTCAAAGCCGATGCAAGGCTGCGGGGCACGGCTGTGAAACTCGCCGCCGCTGGCCGTTCACCCGGTGTCACCACGGCCATTACATAGGCCGTTCGTGTCGGCACGTCCATTTGCGACAAGGCGCTGCGAATGAACAACAGCACGAGCGCCAGCGGAAGGTTGGGCGCCAGCGCCGCAAGAATCAGGCAGACACTGGCGGGAATATGCGTGAAGACCATGGTATTGAGCAGGCCGATGCGCCTGGCCACGAGCGGCGCCACCAGCTGGGATGTCGCGCTCAGGAGTCCCGACCAAAAGAAAAAAATACCAGCCTGCGAGAGCGACAGCCCGAAGCGCTCGAATAGCCAGAGCGACAGCAGCGCATTCACGACCAATCCTCCAGCAAAAGCATCCACACTGAACAATGCGGCCAGTCGCACGACGACTCGGCGCGACGTACCCAGCGGCACCGAGGCTTGCGGCCGGTCGGCAGTTCCCGTTGCCATCGGCTGGCGGTACAGCAGCCACACGAGCATGCCAATGCCGCCATACACAACGAACATCGCGCGTAATGCTGCAACCCGGGATATCGTCCCGTGGGCCACCAACCAATCCGGTACGGCGGCGGCCAACGCCCCCAGCGCGGCGCACAGCGCCCCCAGTAAGCTGTAGCGGGCAAACAGCGCTGTTCTCCCCTGGTTATCACTTGCCGCACTGGCCAGGCGAGCCTGTTCGAGCGGAAGAAACACGCTGACGTCCCCGGAGCTGGGATTGAGCGTGCCGACAAAGGCAACCAGCAGTAGCGGCCAGAACGAAGAGATGCCGGCGAACCCCACCCCCGTTGCCGCCATCAGCAGCGCGGCTGCTTGCAGCAGTCGGCTGGAATGGGTCTTATGCCCCCAGGTACCAACCGCCAGCGTTGCCAGCGCCGAACCGAGAAGGGTCGCGGTGGCGACCAGACCGACCTCCAGTGTGCCAAGACCTATTTCCAACAGATACGCCGGCAGCAACACCGCCATATAACCGTCGGCCAACGCGCGCAGCGCCCGAGCAACAAGCAATGGCAGTGCCGCCGGGCCCACGCCTGGCGGCAGGAGCAACCGGATGGCCCGGCGCCGAATGAAATGGGCGGTCTGACTCACAGTTGAACTCGATCCAGGTTCTGGATGGGGTCTTGATGTTGTAGCTAATTAAACAATATTGTATTATTCTCTACATGAATTCACAAGGCCAAACTCCCTGGCTGCTCCTGGTGATCTCGCTTCCCACGCCGAGCGCCACGGTGCGGATGCGCATTTGGCGCGCACTGAAGGCACTCGGGTGCGCGCCGCTGCGCGACGGCGCCTACCTGATGCCCGGTGATGCCGAGCGCGAACAGGCGTTGCGTGATCTCGCCGACGAGTGCACACGCGAAGGAGGAAGCGCCTGGTTGATGGCCGTGCAACCGCGCGCCGAGGCCGAAGCCGACGCTTATCGGCAACTGTTCGATCGAAGCGAAGACTTCACCATCCTGCAAAAGTCGTGGAAGCATGCGAACCGCACTCTGGCATCGCTAGCAGCGCCGGAACTGGCTCGGCTGCAACGCAAGCTGCAGCGTGAATACGATGCTGTACAGGCCATAGACTTCTTCCCCGGAGACGCCGCTATCGAGGCCCAAGCCGCGTGGTCGGAGTTCGGCAACAGCATTGAGGCTTTGCTGTCGCCCGATGAACCGCACGAAACGGTAGCGCGCATTCCGCGGCTTGATTCGGGCAAATACCAGGGCCGGATATGGGCGACGCGGCGCCGTTTATGGGTTGATCGCGTCGCAAGCGCCTGGCTGATCCGTCGCTTCATTGATCGCGCGGCCACCTTCCGGTGGGTCGCCAGGCCCTCGGACTGCCCGAAAAAGGCGCTTGGCTTCGACTTTGACGGTGCCACGTTTACACACGTTGGTGATCGGGTGACGTTCGAGACCTTGATGGCCAGCTTCGGGTTGCAAGACGACGCTGCGCTGACCCGTATGGCCACCATGGTGCATCACCTTGATGTGGGCGGCGGCAAGCCGGTACCCGAAGCCGCGGGCTTTGAGGCGGTGATGGCAGGTGCCCGTGAACGCTTGCCCGACGACGACGCGCTGCTGGCCGAGATTGGCGCGGTGCTGGATTCGCTGTACGCCCACTTTGAACGCGAAGCAACTCGCACCAGGACTTGAGGAGATCCATCCATGAGATGGCAAAGGAATCGAGATGAAACAGTCCTCCGTTGGCCTATTGGCCTCACTGATGTCAACAGCAGCTTTGTCGCAGAGCATCAACTTTGATGGTGATCCGGTTGGATCAGTGCCCCCGGGTTGGTCCTGCGGGGTGACCGGCAGCGGCAACCCACGCTGGGAAGTCACTACTGACCCCAGTGCACCCAGCAAACCCAATGTACTGAAACAGACTGGCAGAGGCACCTTTCCATGGTGCAGATCCGCCTGTTGAACACTACACCCGCGATATCGCCGGCTACCATGGCCATCGCCCACAACGGGCCTGCACACCGCTATCGTATGCTGATGCGCATGATTGTGGCGGCGCTGCAGGAAAGCGGGTTGATGGAGCCGCTTTGATCGGTGACTGGCGCGACAGCGGCAAGGACAAACAGGCGCTCATAGGTCTGCTGAGAGAAACCCAAATAACCAATGTTCATGTCGACGCGCTTCGAAGGCATTGGTCATTTCAAAGCGGACCCCATAAACTGGTGCGGCACCCATGACTCTGTCGACCCCCTGAGAACAGAGGGCGTTCGTCACAATGCGCATCCGCGCGCGGAGGCCACGTTGGACACTTCTGCAGACTCGATTCGCGCCCTGGTGCGCGATGGCGAGGTCCACTCGTCCGTTTACACAGACGAGGATGTCTTCCGCCTTGAAATGGACCGCCTGTTTCACTCTAGTTGGCTTTTCGTTGGGCACGAGAGTCAAATCGCCCAGCCGGGTGACTACATCACGGGACGACTCGGCGCGACGCCTGTCGTCTGTGTGCGGAGCGAGGAGGGCGCCATCCACGTCTTCGTCAACCGCTGTCCTCACCGGGGGGCACAAGTTTGTCTGGGTTCGGGTGGCAACACGACGCGTCTGGTTTGCCCCTATCACGGTTGGACTTTCGATCTGCGTGGGCAGATCAGTTGGATACCGCTGCGCGAGGAATACGCGCAAGCCGCTTGCGACCGGCTTGCAGGCTTGGAGAGGGTAGGCGCCAGCGAGACCTATCGGGGGTTTATCTTTGCTTGCCTCAAGAAGCCGTCCTCTCCCCTGGGAGAGTTTCTGGGACATTTCAAGACGGTGATCGACGACTTGGTGGATCGCGCGCCTGGGGGTTCGGTGCGGGCAATCCCGCATCTGATCCGGCACAAGTACCAGGCCAACTGGAAGTTGACGTTCGAAAATCTCAACGACACCTTGCATGCGCGCGTCGCGCACAATGCGGGAGCGCACGCGGCGCGGACGGTACATCTGAGTCTGGAGGAGGGACGTACAAACCCAATCCTGGGAATGATGATCGCGAATGCCAAGCCGCTTTCGGCATTTCAGGAACTCACGCTGGTGACCGAGGTGGGCGGCCATTCGTACTTTGGCGCGCATATGCCGACCGGGTATGGCGAGGCCCAGTCAACCTATGCCCAAGCGCTGGCACGCGCCAAGGGCGCGGAGGAAGCCAGACGCATTCTGGGTGTTGAGCGTCATGTGGCAATCCTGTACCCGGGCTCCAGCTGGCACGCGAGGTATCAAACGGTAAGGATCATCCAACCTCTTGCCCCCGACCTCACCGAAGTGATCGGTTTCGTCTTTCAGCTCGAGGGCGCCCCCGACGCGGTGCTGCACAGCGCGCTCGACTATTGCAACGGTTCCACGTCGGCATTTTCCACCACCATTACAGACGATCTGGAGATCTACGAGGGCATACAGCGCTCGGCGCGAGACGCCCCTGCATGGTTGCAGATTTCGAGGCAATACGAACCCAGGTCGCGCGAGCCCGGCACTGGCAGCTATCCTGCGACCAGCGAAGCCTACATCCGGAACCAGTATGCCAAATGGGTCGATGCGATGACGGAATCAGCGCAATGAACGCGGCAATCTCATTGTTTCAGCAGGCTCAGGATTTGATCGATCGAGAGTCGATGCTGTTGCAAACGCGTCAGTTCAAGACTTGGCTGGAACTGTTCACAAGGGATGGGCGGTACTGGTTGCCGGTAGCGCCGGCACAAACCGGCCCCCGGGAAGGCCCGGCGCATATCAACGAAGCACGGCCTGCGCTCGACGCGCGCGTCGAGCGTCTGTACGATCCGCGTGTGCTGCCGCAGACCCCGGCGTCACGCGTGTCGCGGCTGTGCGGCAAACCGTGGCTGATCAAGGAATCGGATGGCACGATCGAGGTCGGCGTGACATTTCATATCGTTGAGTCCCGGCCGAACACCGACGGCAGCGATTCACAGCGGCTGTTCGCCGGAGACGCGACCTACAGCCTGGTGCGGGACGTCACTGCCGACAAAGGCCTTCTCATCCAGTGCAAACGGGTAGACC
>JANLQZ010000947.1:0-1590 GCA_031368125.1 Betaproteobacteria bacterium | reverse complement strand
CGTTCAGCGCGAGCCTGTGCCCACGCACTTCGGCCAGGTGTTCCGGCACCACATGGGCAACGGCGTACCCCTGTGCCTGGTGTTCCAGTTCGCGGCTGATCCACTGGCATTCGGGCCGCTCGAGGATGGCGTCAATGCCGGGCTCGTCCACCTTCAAGGGGCGGTAGTCGAGGTAGGGCGCGTAGTGCACATGGCAGGTTGCCCCATGGGCATCCTGCTCCACATACAGCATTCGGCGGGAGACGACCCGGCGTGCGCCGGACCTGCGCAGGCCGGCGTCTTGAATGGTGTGCACCAGATAAAACACAACGCGGGGCTGCGTACCCGGGTCGCGTTCGTCCACCAGCACCGTGCCGCGTTTGAGCAGGTCGCGGTTGCGCTCCAGCGTGATGTCGATCACCGACTCCAGCAGCGGGTGGCCGGGGCACACAAAGGCTGCCAAGGGCTGGCCCGGTGGCGACACCAGGGTCTTCTCGAAAGCGATACGTTCATAACGCGGCAACACGGGCTCGCCCATGCCGATCAGCCGGTCCCGGTTGCGCACCGGGGCGGGCACATGGGTGATCTCGTAGCGCCGGGCTTCGCGTTGTTTGCTGGTACCGCCGAGTCGCTTGAAGGCCTCGTGGAAAAAGGACTCGATGTAGTGCGGCTGCAAGCGTCGGGCATCGGCGCGTTCCATGTCTTCGCGGATGCGGTGGACGCGGCTGGTATCCATGGCGTCGTGGGCCAGCACGCGTTCTTCCAGCAGGTCTTGCAGGTGGTTGCGGTCCATCGCCGAGTCCAGCACGGTGCTGAGGTAAGCCCTGACCTCCGCTTTTTCGCCATGGCGGATGGCCTCGATCAGCAGCTCGCGCAGCGACTTGCCTTCGAACTGGAGTTTGCCCAGCACGTCGAACACCTGGCCTCCCAAAGTCTGGCGGGCCTGCTCCAGCTTTTCCAGCAGCCTGCGGTAAACATCGCCTTCACGGGTGCCATCTGCGACCAGATTCCACAGGTGGCATACCTCCGTCTGGCCGATGCGGTGGATGCGGCCGAAGCGTTGTTCGAGCCGATTCGGGTTCCATGGCAGGTCGTAGTTGACCATCAGGTGCGCCCGCTGGAGGTTGATGCCTTCGCCCGCCGCGTCGGTGGCCAACAAGACCTGCACTTGCGGGTCGTGCCTGAAGGATTCCTGCACCTTCAGGCGTTCTTCGCGGCCAATGCCACCGTGGATGATGACCACGGCAGTCTTGCGGCCCAGATACCTCGTGATGCTCTGCTCGAGGTAGTTCAGCGTGTCGCGATGCTCCGTGAAGATGACCAGCTTTTGATGGGGCGAAGGTTTGTGCGGCGCAATCGGGCCGGAGCCGTAAGGGGCGACGGGCTCTGCAACTTGATCGGCCTTGGCGCTGGTCGTGAAAATTTCCCCCAGCAGGCCGGCCAGCTCGCGCCACTTGGTGTCGCTGCCGCTGCGGCGTACCGCCAGGGCATGGCCTTCGAGACGCTGCAGCGTTTCGATCTCGATGCGCAGCTCGGTGATGGAGCGCGCGGCCGTTGCCTGGTCGAGGATTTCTTCCTCGGCGGCCTGGACTTCGTCGTCAGGTGCTTCGT
>JANLQZ010000944.1:0-1831 GCA_031368125.1 Betaproteobacteria bacterium | reverse complement strand
CGTAGTTTATTGCGTGGGAATTTTCGCGCGCGTTATCACCTCGCCCCAGCGCCTTATTTCGCCGGCCAGCAATTCGGCCGCCTGCGCGGGAGAACTGGATTGCGCCTCGACATGGAGTTCATGCAACTTCTTCTTGACCTCTGGCGCATTGACGGCCGCCACGATCTCCTTGTTCAGCCGCGCGATCACGGCCGGCGGCGTCTTCGCCGGCACAGCGAGGGCGTTCCACGACGCAGCGACCAGTGCGGGCAAACCGCTTTCGCGGGCGGTCGGAATCTCGGGCACGACCGACGAGCGTCTGCTGCCGGTGACCACTAACACCCGCAGGGCCTTGGCGTCGACCTGTGCCATCACCGGGCCCAGGATTTCCACCGCGGCGTCGATCTGCCCACCGCGCAACGCGGTGATGAGGGCCGGCGTGCCGTTGAATGGCACGATCTGCAAATCGGTGTTCGACGCGCTCTTGAACAGTTCGGCCACCAGGTTTTGCGTACTGCCGATATTGATGCTGCCCAGGTTCAGTCGGCCCGGGTTGGCCCTGGCAAACGCCAGCAGGTCGCCAATGGTCCGGAACCTGGAATCCGCCGTGGTCACGATCGCAATATCGAAGCTGGCCAGAGTCGAGACCGGAGCGAAGTCGCGCACGGTGTCGAACGGCAGCGACTTGAACAGGCCGGCGCTGACCGCCGTGCCGTTGGACATCAGCAGCAGCGTATGGCCGTCCGGCTCGGCCTTCGCCACCGCATCGCCCGCCACCACACCACCGGCGCCCGGCTTGTTGTCGATCACCACCGCTTGACCGAGCGACTCGCCGAGTTTCTGGGCCACGGCGCGCGCCGTCAGGTCCGCCACGCCCCCGGCGCCAAAAGGCACCACGATGCGGATCGCACGGGCGGGAAAGGTCTGCGCCTGCGCCACGCAGCACAGGACCGACGCGACGGCCACTGCCGCCAACCGTTGCAACCGGGACATGTGCCGTGTTCGGGCCGGCGACAGCGGCTCAGCCGCGCAACTGCTGATTGAAAAAGGCCAGCGTCCGGTCCCACGCCAGTTTGGCGGACGCGGCGTCGTACCGTGGTGTGGTGTCGTTGTTGAAGCCGTGCTGGGTGCCGGGGTATTCGTAGGTGGAAAACCGGACACCGGCGGCCTTCAAGGCGGCCTCGTAGGGCGGCCGGCCCGGGTTGATGAAGCTGTCCGTTTCGGCGAAATGCATCAACAGCGGGGCCTTCACCTTGGCGGCATCCTCGGCAGCCGGCTGGGGGCCATAAAACGGTACACCTGCGCCGAGGTCGGGCAGTCGGACGGCCAAGCGGTGCACGATGCCGCCGCCATAACAGAAGCCGACCGCCCCGTACTTGCCGCTGAACTGGGGCAACCCCTTCAGGACCTGGGCCGCCGCGACGAAATCCTCGCGCGTCTTGGCCTGGTCGAGCGTGCGGAACAAGGCCGCGGCTTTTTCGTCGTCGCCCGAATAACCGCCCAGCGGCGTCAGCGCATCGGGGGCGAAGGCAATGAAGTTGTCCAGCGCCAGGCGCCGCGCGATGTCTTCGATGTGCGGGTTCACGCCGCGGTTCTCGTGGATCACGAGCACACCCGGCAATTTGCCACTCACGTTGGCGGGCATCGCCAGATACCCTTTCATGGTGCCGGAGCCGTTGGGGGACGGGTAGCTGAGCACCTCGGTCTTGACGCGCTTGTCGTCCTTGGGCACCACCTGCGCGGCCGCATAGTCGGGGCTCAAGGCAGCCAGCAACATGCCGGCCGTCATGCCGCCAACGGCGAACTTCTGGGCCTTCTGCAGAAATCCACGACGGTCGATGGCGCCATGGAT
>JANLQZ010000737.1:0-8147 GCA_031368125.1 Betaproteobacteria bacterium | reverse complement strand
CATCGTGCGCGAGGGTTTTGCGTCGCTCAACGAACTGGACGAGAACGAGGAAGACCTGCTCGACCGTGCCTGGGGCCTGGAGCCCAACTCGCGCCTGAGTTGCCAGGCCTTCCTGGCGCAGCAGGACGTGGTGGTCGAAATACCTCGCTACTCGATCAACCACGCCAAGGAAGTCCACTGAACATGCGCCAGATATTCCTCGACACCGAAACCACCGGCCTGTCGCCCGAGAGCGGCGACCGCATCATCGAAATCGGTTGCGTCGAGCTGGTCAACCGCAAGCTCACCGGCAGCCATCTGCATTTCTACCTGAACCCCGGCCGGGACAGCCACGAGGAGGCGTTCAAGGTGCACGGCATCAGCAACGAGTTCCTGCGCGACAAGCCGGTTTTTGCGGCCGTGGCGGACGAACTGCTCGCCTACGTTGCCGGCGCCGAGATCATCATCCACAACGCGGCCTTCGACCTGGGTTTCCTGAACCAGGAACTCGCGCTGGTCGGAAGGCCGCAGTTTCGCCAGTTCGTGGGTGGGGTCACCGACACCCTGGTCATGGCCAAGGAGATGTTTCCCGGCAAGCGCAATTCGCTCGACGCCCTGTGCGACCGCCTGGGCGTGGACAACTCCGGCCGCACCTTGCACGGCGCCTTGCTCGACGCCGAATTGCTGGCCGATGTTTACATCAACCTGACCCGCGGGCAAGAGGCATTGCTGATCGATGCGGGCCATGCGCAGGCCGATGACGGCCTTGCTCCACAGCTGGACCTGAGCGCATTCGATCTGCCCGTGCTGCTGGCCAACGCGCAGGAAATCGAGGCCCACGCCGACGTGTTGCGCCAGCTCGACAAGGCCAGCGGCGGCAAGACCGTGTGGCCGGCCCAGGCGGCTTGAGCCAACCATGCCTGTGGCATAATTCGCGCCTGTCGTGAAGCGTTCAGACGGGCGGTTAGCTCAGGGGTAGAGCACAGCATTCACACTGCTGGGGTCGGAGGTTCGAAGCCTCCACCGCCCACCAGCGTAAACACTACGTTTAACGCTACAAACACCATAGCAAGGCGCAAGGCCTGTGCAAATTCCGGTGTAAAAGTCACCCAGAAGCCTTCTTCAACGCCGCCCGCTGCTGGCTCACCTCCAGGTGCGCGTAGCGATGCGTGGTCGTGATCGTGCTGTGTCCGAGAATCTTCGACACCGTGTACAGGTCCGAGCCCTTGGCCATCGGTATCGAGGCGCACCTGTGGCGAAGGTCATGGAAGTTCACCCAGGGCATCTCTGCCTTGATCCTGGCCCGCTGGTAGCTGCTCTTGAAGCCCTCGTAGTACTTGTAGGGCAGGGGCACGTGCTTGAGCCACTGGCGCAGGCCTGGCGCGATCGGGATCACCCGTGTGCGCCTGGTCTTGGTGTTGCCGCAGTGAATCGTGATGGTGTCCCGGCCGATGACTTCCTGGCGCATCTTCAGGATCTCGCCACGGCGGCAGCCGGTGAGCAGCGCGATCCAGACCGCCGCTTCGACGGCCTCGGATCCGCTGCTGGCCAAGTGGCTGACCTGCTCGACCGTCAGGAAGATCTCGCGCTTGTTGTCGGTTGGCAGGCTTTTCACCGCCTGGCCATGGTTGATGGTGGTCAAGCCGGCATCAAATGCCAGCGACAAGCCCTTTTTCAGGGCCGCCAGGCTCCGATTGATGGTGGCAGCCTCGTACTGTGGCCGCATGTCCCTGATGATGTTGGCGGCCACGATACGGGCCTCCGAAGCTTTGTGGCCCTGCAGTCATGGCACGATCCGCGCGGCACACAGCTTGGCCGGCGCTGGCCAGCGCAAGGTGTCGGCGTGCTGAACATACAGGGTGATGACGTCGGTCAGCGCGGGGTCGCCGATTTGCTCGGCCGCGGCTGTGGCTGCCGTGGTGGTCAGGGACTGTCGGAGATCAGCTTCAAGTTGCTTGGCATCACGCGCCGTCGCATTTTCTGGGCAGATGCGATGAAGGCGTCGACCGCCGAGCATGACGGCAGCGCGACGGCGGCCGGTCTTCTTGTCGATCCAGGTGGACATGGTTTGTACTCCCTCAGCCACTGTTTGCACTCGGCGAGATCGTACCGCTTGCCGCGGCCTACCGGGGTGCATGGCATGCCGTCCAGTTCCAGACGGCGCACTGTGGACTCGGAGATCTGCAGGGCCGCGCAGAGTTGTTGGCGGGTGAGGTCAGTCATTCTGGAAAACCCGTGTCGATCATTGGCACCTGTCTGTCGTTGCGCAACATGCTGACGGTCCCTGTGGTGGCTTGGATCTTGTCGCCAAGGATCCTCGGTTAGCTGGTTCTCGGGCTGCGCTATCACCCGCCACCTGACCGTCAAGGCAACTGCCCGGTGTGTTGCCCTTCATCGGCTCCGATCGATAGCGCCCTCGATTTCAGTTACGGAATACACGTGAAAAGTGTCGGATTGAAACTTCATCGGTATGACCGCGTGCTGGCCGCACGCATCCGGCTGGATGGACTGCTGTCGCTGTTGACTGATAACGCGTGAGCGGCCGCGGAAGGCGCCACCCGCGCTGCGGTACCAGTCTGCGTGGAAACCACAGGCAGCGCTTGTGGTGTGGCAGGCACTCGATGCAAATTCTCGAAGGCGGCCTGTCACTGCTCCGGATGGAAGGTTGCGTCAATGTCTCGCGCTCCATGAAGCACTCGAACGACATCGATCCCGTCATCAAGCGGCAGGTAGAAAACAATGTACCGCCCGAATGGAAAACTGCGCACGCCCGGAGCCAGTTCGTTGCGGGCGCGGCCCATCATCGGCTGCATCGCCAGCACCCGCAGCTGCGCGTCAAGGTGATCCAACCAGCGGTCGGCGGCGGTAACGCTGTCGTCGGCGATGTAATCCCAGATTTCCAGGATATCGGCCTCTGCGAGAGGCCGCCGCGTTACGTGCGCCATTCAAGAAACCGTTGGCTTGGAAACCCGTCGGGCGCGCGCCTTGCGCTTGACCGCATCGGCATCCCAGGATTCACTCGGCCCGCTGGCCAACCCTTGGCGGACATCGCTGCGCAACTGCTCGAGCTTTGCCTGCCTGAGTCGATCCTGCCCGTCCATCAGGCGCAGCGCCTCGCGCACGACTTCGCTGGCTGACGTGTACAGCCCGGAAGCCACCTTCGATCGGACAAGGTCTTCCAGTTGGGGCGTCAGGTTGACATTCATTCCCATGCGGTGCTCCTCGTTGTGTCAGGGAAGTATGAATTATGTCAAGAAATGTCAAAGACAGACATTTTTCATGTCACTCCGTGATGGAGCAATCCTGCTGAAAGCGCGCGTTTCGGCCCTACGCCCCCTGCTACTCTTGCTACTCTTGCTACCGATCAGCATTCGCGCCCGGTCGACGGTAACAACAGTAGCAACACCCTCAGGTGTCAAAACCGAATCGGTGAAGGTCATGCCCGGTCAAGCAGCAGCGCAGGATTGATCGCGACGGCCCGCCGGCGCCCGTCTTCCTCCATCCGGGCCCGACCGCGCTCGGCGAGGATGCCGAGTGCCGCGCGCAGGTCGCGGTTGTCCCGCACGCAGTTCGGACCGTGCTGGTAGATCCGCTTTGTCGGCACGCGATCGGTACCGTTGGCCTGCGCCTCGGTGCGCAGCCAGGTATCGAGTCGGATCGCCGCTGCGAGCGACGGCGGCGTGTCCATGTCGGCGAGTAGCCGCCGGGCCTCGTTCAGATGCCAGCACACGATGCTTGCCGCGGCACAGACCTCCTCGAAAGCTAGGCGCGCGTTCCATGCGTGCTCTCGGGCCACGCGACCAGGAAGCGCGCGATAAAGCCGGTGCCGCGTGGCAGCGTGCCGGCGCGCTCCAGGAAGCCGCGCAAAGCCTCGGGCCGGAGCATCAACCCGAAGGTGAGTCGCCGGCCACGCAGTACGAAGGAGGGCTTGGAGCGCCGGTCGATGGGTATCTCGCCACCGTCCCACAGCTCGTTGAGCAGTGCGAGGTTGCGCAAAATGGTGTCCTGACTCATGCTGTGCGCGCCAAATACAGCGCCGGCCTCCGCGGATAACACACCACCGCTCGGCCAGCCGGTGGCGAGTGCATGGGCAAGCGCCTCCGGGTTTGCATCCGCATAGAGCAGTCGCGGTACGAGTGGCGGCACCGGCGCGTCGCCCACCAGTGCCTCGACTTCAGGTTCCTCGCCCGCCGTGTCCTGCGCCCGGCGCCGCTTGTGCTTGATCGCTTCCAGAATGCCGGCCTTTTTCGCTTCAAACACCGCCGTGGCCGCTTCGAGCTTCGCGATCTCCGGTGACATCTCCTGCCGCTGCCCGGCTTCCCAGTCGCGCAGCGCCGGGGAGAAGATGGCGTCACTGGTGGTCTTGCGTTCCCCCGAGTCTGCGACCGCGAGCAGGTACAGGGAAATGGGGCCCACGAGCTGGTGGTCGCGGCGCACGTTGGCCAAGCCCTGTGCCGCGAGCGAAAGAGTGGAAAGGGCGGAGCATGCCACCAGCGCCATCGGCGCCTGGACGAAGGCCTGGGCCTGGCGTGCGGCATCACGCAGGATGCCCGGTAGCGCCTCGTCGGGATACGGTTGTGCATCCAGCGGCTCGCTCAGCGGTTCAGGCCACTCCATGCCCTGCGGCTGGACGCCACTGCCCATATCCAAATTGCCACCGGCAGGTGCGGTGGCCGCAGCGATCGTAGCTGTGCTGCCGGGGCGTCAGGATACGCGGAGAGCCCATTCAGCGGGCTGTCGAGATGGATGTCAGCTGCGTGGATGAACTTCATGGCCATTTGCCCCTCCTTGTGGTCGTCGCTTCGACATTTTTCACGGAGTGTTGCCCTCGCGCTGAGCCAAGATGGCATGCCGGGCCAATATTTGCGGATAACACTATCAAGATTCCAGCTCCGGCATCTTTGGAAAAACTGATCAAGTAAGGGAGTATCTACGACGTCGGCGGGTCATAGCCGTCACTGGCATTCACACCGGACATCACGCAGCAATTCGGCGACGGACCAAATGAAAGCAGAGAAGGATTGTTGGTTCATGGTGTACCGTGGCAATTGGGTGCTATGGGAACGGGGCATTGATTACGGACCAGCAATTGCACGCGCGACTGCACGCGCGAACCTTGGTCGTGAACGTCGATTGCATCAAGGCCGTTGTCTGGTGCCGGCCCTTGTTCTTGGCAATTTGTTGGTGCCGGCCCCGCAATCGCCGACGTGTCACACGAAATCACTGCGTGTCGGCGTCGTTGGGGTTGTGTGCCAAGTCAACTCTTGCACGCCCGGGATCGCCTGGCGGATCGATAGTGGCAGCTTTTGCGCGTCATCCACACCCGCTGGCGCACCCGATCGCGATCCAGTAGAACTCCGCCATCGCGACCACCGTATCGGTATTTCTGGCCGACAAGGTGAAGCCATGGGTGGTGACGTTCTGAGCGATGGTAGCGAGCGGGTTGTGGTGCCGCTGGGGATTTGGGTCGGCATCCCTGGCAGTGGCCAAGACTACAGGTGGTGTGAGAAACGGACGGTCGAAATACACATCCAGATGCACCCAATCACCCGGTTCGGCGCCGGGCTGCAGGGTTCGATTCGGTGGCGTCGGCCAGGCCACGCCGTTGTACTGGAACGCGTCCTCGACACCATGTTCCGAGCCATGGTCCAGCCAAAGATTTCCGACATCGGGACTGACGTTCCCAACGCTGCCAACCTGGATGAACGCCGCGTAATAGAAACCAGACCTCCCTGCCGATTCGACGTTCAACGCCCCCACGGAAAATCCGTCGTCCGGTGGAATCGGGGTTGGGCTGCCCGCCAATGGATAGACCGACGCTACGGAAGCCGCGTTGCGCCAAGGCTGGTCATCACGAGATGGTCCTGCCATGTTGTGGCCGGTCAGCAATATCGCCGGCGCGCCGCCATTGCCAACCAGCGGCTGGCTGAACCAGATTCCAGGCCACGACGTTATATGCGGCGGTGTGAGGATCTTCGTCTGTAGAACTCCGAGCCTCACGTCATAGTTGCGGAGCGCGCGCGATTCGGGGACACCAAGCACAGCGAGCCATGAAAATGCCGCCTCGCCATCCTTGTTCATGGCATTACGCGCCAACAACGTAAAACCGGTAGCTGTCACATTCTTCACCACCACGACCGGGGCAACGCGCATATGGAGTGGAGTGGCCACGACACTGATACGCTGAGGAACCCCTTTGGGCGAGCCCGGCTTCGGCGGCCCGAACGGCGCGGGAAAAACCACGTCGATCGACTTCCAGCCGCCGTTTGCCCTGAAGTCCACCAAAGCGGTAACGCCAAATCGAACAGTGGTGTCTTTGAGTTGATCCATGGCATTGACTCCGGTGATAGTGCTTCATTTGGCCCGACGCGCAACCCCATCCACCAAGGCTCGGCCCGCTGGCATCGAGGCGAAGGTTTCCCGGAACCACGGTGAATCGACATTGCCGGCCCGCGTATGCTGCAAGCGTGTGCACCGGCACAAAGAACGCAATAGGTTTTGCCTTCATGTCCGCGCGGTATCAGGCTTCCCTCACCATTGCCCGATCGGGGCGACGGCGCTTTTCCTTAGCCTTTTCGTCGCCGGGCCACAGGAAACTCAAGCCCCCCCTGTTCCAATGCCTTGGACCATATCGCCGGTCCGGCGGGCTGTCAATCGCGTTGGATCACATGTCGCGACGGACGACATCGCGATGGATGCACGCGGGCAGGTTGACAATCCTGCGCCAAGCGGCTTCGGACCGGGGACCGCTCGATTCCGCTGGTTCGGCGTTCGGGGCCGGCGAAAGCAGGTTGAGCGTCAGTGGCGCATCGCGATCGTCCCTGACAGGTTGACTCGGACGTCAATCCTGGCGTCCGAGCCGTCGTTGCCACGCGCCGGTATGGCCTGTCATGGGTGACATGATTTGGTCCTTGCGGCGGCGACAAAGACCAGTTCTCACTGACAACCCTTCAGCGCTCCCTGATCAGTTCGAGGGTCCTGGGATCGTCCAGCCCGTCAAAGTATTTCAGCAACGCGCGCCTGGACAACGGCTCGTGCGGCAGCGCGTGCGCGAACAGCGTCATCGACGATCGGAACTTGAGGTCGTCGGGAGGCCCGAATATCTGGAGCGCCGTCTTGTCCGCCACGCCCAGGACCAGTTCCACACATTCCTTGAGCCTCGCCCCGAGCACCGGATGCTGCCAATAGGCCTGCGCTTCCTCCGTGGAGCGGATGCCGAATCGCACGGCCATTGCGCTTTGGCCCAGTCCCTGCAACTGTGGAAAAACGAACCACATCCAGTGGCTGGTCTTGGCGCCGGCGGCCAGTTCGGCGCGAACCTGTTGGTAGACCGGGTCTTGTGCTTCGACGAAGCGCCGCAAATCGTGGGCGTCCGTCATTGCAGCGCCTTTGAACCGATGCCTTGCACGTCGGTCCTGCGGGGCGCCCCGGTGTTCCCATTGCTGTGCGAAGAATGCGAGCGTGCATCGGTGTATTCGCACCGGCTGCCGTCACGCCATGCCAGCCAAGAACAGCACTCTGCCTCCAGTGCAGGCGGACGCGCACGCTGACGGTTCACTGGGTCCATCGGAAGGACTATATGTTGGCGCATTCGGTTGGCGGGGCGAGCTCGCACCGAATCCTGATCACACACCCAACGCGATGACCGCCGCCAGCGGCACGTTGGCCGGCGGCCCGTGGTCGGCCACCACCCAGGCCCGTTGTGTGTCGGCGGCGGCCAGCGCCAAATGCTCCAGCACGAAGCCCACCGAGCCCTTGTCAAGCCCGGCGAAGGGCTCGTCCAGCAGCGTGATGGTCGCGCCCGCCGCGAAGGCGGCAGCCAGCCAGACTTTGCGTTTCGACCCGGTGGACAACATGCACAGCGGTTTGTCCAGGTGCGGCGCCAGCGCGAATCCTTCAACCAGCGTGGCGAGCCTCTGCTCGTCGAACCGGGCATAAAGCCGGCGCTGCGACTCGAGGTAGTCGGCCGCCACCACCTGGTCGTGCAGGTCCGAACGTGGGTCAGCCCAGAAGACCTGCTGTCGGTACGCGGCCGGCTGCTCGTCCAGCACAACACCATTGGCCTGCAGGTGGCCGCGGTCGGCTGCCAGCACCCCCGACAACAGCCGCAGCAGCGTGGTCTTGCCGCTGCTTTCATCGCCTCGCACCAAGGTGACGCCGGGCCCGAT
>JANLQZ010000735.1:0-5142 GCA_031368125.1 Betaproteobacteria bacterium | reverse complement strand
GGTGTTGTGGCTATTATTGACCCATGTGTTGCCTGTGTTTTTCCAACCCGCGTGTCTGGAACGCGCGGCGCGCCTTTGTGCTGGCGGCCGGCGTTGCCGTCGCCGGACCGGCGCTGGCGCAGGTGGACGTGGGCAAGTCGTCCAGCCTGCGCAAACTCATCCCGGCCGACCAGATCGAGGCGGCAGCAGGCCAGCAGTACCAGCAGATGATGGCTGAAGCCCGCAAACAAAAGGCGCTGGCGCCGGACAACCACCCGCAGCTGCAGCGGCTGCGGCAGATCGCGCAGCGCCTGATCCCGCACGCAGCGCAGTGGAACAACCGCGCGCGGCAATGGCGCTGGGAGGTGAACCTGATCGGCAGCAAGCAGATCAACGCGTTCTGCCTGCCGGGTGGAAAGATCGCCTTTTTCACCGGCATCCTGGACCAGCTCCAGCTCACCGACGACGAGACGGCGATGGTGATGGGCCACGAGATGGCGCACGCCTTGCGCGAGCACGCACGCGAGCGCCTGGTCAAGACGCAGGGTACCGGCATCGCCCTTTCGCTGGGGGCACAGCTGCTCGGACTGGGGGATCTGGGCAACCTCGCAGCCAGGGGCCTGACGCAACTGGCGTCGCTCAAGTTCAGCCGCGAGGACGAGAGCGAGGCCGACCTGGTGGGGCTGGAACTGGCCGCGCGTTCGGGATTCGCGCCGCAGGCGGGCGCCACCTTGTGGCGCAAGATGGCGGCCGCCTCGGGCGCCAACGGCAGCAGCAACTTCCTGTCCACCCATCCGTCCGGACCGGAACGGATCCGCGAACTCGAGGCCAACGCGCCGAAGGTGCAGGCTCTCTACGAGCAGGCGCGTAAGGGCGGCTGAGCGCCGGCGTTGCCAGCGCGGCCGGCCCACGGGAACACACCGATGCCGGCGCCCGTTTATCCGGCTTCGCGCGGGGCTCGGCTGAGTTCGTTGTTGGCGGTGACCAGGGAGTGCAGCATGCGCATGAACTCCGCCTGCTCACGCTTGGTCAGTGGCTCGAGCAAACGCTCCTGGGCCCGCAGCATGGCGGGGATGGCCAGTTCCAGCAGCGCGTGCCCGGCCTCGGTCAGCGTCAACGGGCGCACGCGACGGTCGTCCGCCGACGCATTGCGCTGCAACAACCCGCGCGCTTCCAGGCGGTCGATCACGCCGCCGATCGTCGAGGTGTCCAGGGCTATCGTGGCGGCCAGGGTGTGCTGGTCGATGCCCGGCGCGTTGACCACGGCCTGCATGGCGGCGTGCGGCACCGGTGCCAGCCCCTTGGGCCCGATCTCCTGCACCAGATCGCCACGGCGATCTGGTGCCGGCGCCGGATGTGGTGGCCGGGCAAGGGCTCGAGGTCGACCGGTTGGGGCGTGTAAATTTCATGGTTGCAGAACGTGAGTTGGTATTTACCCTGGTACGGTGTGGTCGACGTTGCCATTGCACGCATCGTGAGTAGACTGACGATAAAGCAAACACCTTGTCAAGAAGCTGCCCATGAACGCAACCCCGTCTGCCCTTCCCGTGCTGGTCGCTGGTGGCGGCATCGGCGGCATCGCGGCGCTGGCGCTGGCGCTGGTACGCCGGGGCTTCGCGGTCAAGGTGCTGGAGCAGGCGCCGCAGCTCGGTGAAATCGGCGCCGGCATCCAGCTCGGGCCGGTCTCGCGTTCGCAGGGCACGCCGTAACGGCGCACCGCGCCACTTCCCGACGCGACCCCGACCCGCTCGCGACGCGATCTTCACGACTGCACGGCAGCCAACCCCAATCAAAGGAAAACACGACATGAGCGAACTCGGACGCCTCGAAGATCTGCCCCCCGACTATGTCGCGGCGCTGCGGGCCCAGAATCTGGTGCCGCTGTGGCCGAGCCTGCGCGGCGTGTTGCCGCCAGGCAAGCCGATTCTCAATACGCGTGCCACGCATTGGCCGTACCAGGTCATCCGGCCGCTGCTGATGCAAGCCGGCGAGCTGGCACCGATCGAGAAGGCCGAGCGCCGCGTGCTGGTGCTGGCCAATCCCGGACACGGCCTGGACAAGATGCAGGCCAGCGCGGCCATGTACCTGGGCATGCAACTGCTGCTGCCCGGCGAGTGGGCGCCGTCGCACCGCCACACGCCCAATGCAGTGCGCATGGTGGTCGAAGGTGAAGGCGCCTGGAGCACGGTCGAGGGCGAGAAGTGCGCGATGTCGCGCGGCGACCTGATCCTCACGCCCACCGGCCTGTGGCACGAGCACGGCCACGACGGCGATCAGCCGGTGGTCTGGCTCGATGTGCTCGACCTGCCGCTGGTGTATTACATGGAGGCGAGTTACCACGTCGACGGCGGTCGCCAGAAGGTGCTGCCCACGCATGGCGAACGCGCCTACGCGCGCGGTGGTGTCGTGCCCACGCCCGTGTTCGGGCGCTCGCGCAAGCCCTACCCGATGTTGCGCTACCCGTGGGCCGATACACGCGCGGCGCTCGAGTCCTTGGCCGCGGATCAGCCGGAACTCGACGCGGTGCAGGTCACCTACACCAACCCCGAGACCGGCACCCACGCCGAAAACATTCTCGGCTTCTACGCGCTGATGCTGCGGCCGGGGCAGACGCTGCGCCTGCCGGTGCGCAGCCCGGCGATGGTCTTCCACCTGATCGAGGGCGGCGCCAGCGTGTTGGTCGAAGACCAGCGCTTCACGCTGGCCGTTGCCGACACCTGCTGCGCACCGGGTTACACCCCGGTGACGCTGGCCAACACCTCCGGCAATGCGCCGGCGTTCCTCTTCATCGCCGACGAAACGCCACTGCACACGAAGCTGGGTGTGTTCGAAGTCCGGGACTGAATTCATCCCGACACGGGAATCACAGCACGACCACCACCGGCATCGGGAACCCGCCGCCGGTGTATTCGCTGCCGCTGCGCGGCTTGGGCGAGCCCCGGCCGGTCAACCGCATGTGCATGTTCCCGATCGGCCGCGGCTACTACCCCCATGGGGTCGAGATGGGCCGGCCGGTGGGCAAAAGCGTCGAGGTGCCGCTCCATTTCAGCCAGAGACAGCCGCGCATCCGATCGGACAATCCCTTTCAAGGGCTCCAGTCGTACTCGATCGTCAAAGGTGCGTGATCGGAGAATTTCTCGCCCTTGTAGATGGCGGCCAACCTGGCGCCAGCGGCAAGGCCGGGGCTTGCCAGGTGGTAGTCCAGCCGCCATCCCACGTTGTTGGCATAAGCCTGTCCCCGGTTGCTCCACCAGGTATAGGCGCTGTCGGTGGTGTCGGGGTGCAACTGGCGGTAGACATCGACCAGCTTGGCCCGGTCGAGCAGCTTGGTCATCCAGGCGCGTTCCTCGGGCAGGAAGCCGGAGTTTTTCTGGTTGCTTTTCCAGTTCTTCAGGTCGATTTCCTTGTGGGCGATGTTGACGTCGCCGCACAACACGAAATCGCGCCGTTTCTTGAGCCGGACCAGGTGCGGATAGAACGCGTCGAGAAACCGGAACTTGGCCTGCTGGCGCTCCTCGCCCGACGATCCGCTGGGGAAATAGGCGCTGACGATCGACATCTTGCGTGCCGGCGTATCGAAGCGCAGCTCCAGATAACGCCCTTCAGCGTCGAACTCCGCCAATCCGAAACCCGTCACCACGTCGCTGGGCTCCAGGCGGCTGTACGCCCCGACGCCGGCGTAACCCTTCTTTTGCGCGAAATGAAAATACCCCTTGACACCGGCCAGCGCTTCGAACCGGCCCACCACATCGGGCGCCTGCGCCCTGACTTCCTGCACACAAATACAATCGGGTCTGGCCTTCGCGAGCCAGGCTTCTAGCCCCTTGCTGCTGGCAGAGCGAATACCGTTGAGGTTCAGGCTGGTCAATTTGAACAAGGGAGTCTCCATGTCGGATGTTGTGGGCGAGCGTCCTGGTCAGGCTTGCGTGCCGGGCCCCATGCACGACCTGCTGGCCCAGGAATTCGTGCAGTTCTCGGTCGATTGCGGCGTATTGCGTTTTGGCGAATTCAAGACCAAGGCCGGGCGCATGAGCCCGTATTTCTTCAACGCGGGGTTGTTCGACGATGGCGAGCGGCTCGGGCGGCTGGCGCAATTTTATGCCCAGCGCCTGCTCTCCAGCGGCATCGAGTTCGACATGGTTTTCGGGCCCGCCTACAAGGGAATTCCGCTCGGCGCGGTGTTGGCGGTCGAACTGGCCCGGCGCGGCCGCAACGTCGGATTTGCCTACAACCGCAAGGAAGCCAAGGACCACGGCGAGGGCGGCACGCTGGTGGGCGCCCGGCTCCAAGGCCGGGTGCTGGTGGTCGACGACGTGATGTCCGCCGGAACCGCGGTGCGCGAGTCGATTGCCATCATCCGGGCGGCAGGGGCGACTCCGCACGCGGTGGTGATTGCGCTGGACCGGCAGGAAAAGGCCACCGACAACGGGGGGGACAGCAACTACAGCGCCGTGCAGTACGTTCGCAGCCAGCTCGGCCTGCAGGTATGCAGCATTGCGCGGTTGTCCGACCTGCTTCAGTATCTCGATGCACACACTGGCGCCGGTATGGCCGCCAACCACCAGCGCGTGCTGGCCTACCGGCAACGGTATGGTGTTGACGACATCCAGCCATGAGTGCGCCAACCGGAGACAAGCCAATGCGGATTTCGCTCACGGGGCTGCAGGGGCTGGCGCTGGCGCTGGCGTGTATCAGCGGCTACGCACAGACAGGCGAGTCGCCATCCGGCATTTACAGCTGCACCGACGCCAAGGGGCGCAAGCTGACCTCGGATAGGCCGATTCCCGAGTGTGTGGACCGCGAGCAAAAGCTGCTCAATCCAAGCGGAACGGTGCGCGCCAAAGTGGGTCCGACCCTGACCGCCCAGGAACGCGCCGATGCCCAAGCCAAGGAGCGGCAGGAAGTAGAGGCACGGGCGTTGCAGGCCGAGGAAAAGCGCCGCGAACGCGCCCTGCTGGTGCGTTATCCGTCCCGGGAGGTGCACGACAAGGAGCGCGCCGAGGCGCTCGCGCAGGTCGCCGCGGTGATCAAGGCGGCGAAACAGCGGGTGGAAGAACTGCAGCAGGACCGGCGCAAGCTCGATGAGGAAATGGAGTTCTACAAGAAGGACCCGAGTCGTGCGCCGTCGTCGATCCGCCGCCAAATCGAGGACATCAGCCAGAG
>JANLQZ010000908.1:0-3275 GCA_031368125.1 Betaproteobacteria bacterium | reverse complement strand
CTGCTCAAGAAGTCGCCGGGCAAGTATTCGTACGCGTCTTCCGGCACCGGCGGCATCGGCCACCTGCAGACCGAGTTGTGGAAGACGCTGCAGGGCGTATACGTGACCCACATTCCGTACACCGGCGCGGGCCCGGCCTTGCGCGATACCGTCGGTGGGCAGGTCGAGATCATTTTCGACAACGTGCCGTCGGCGTTGCCGCACATCAAGGGCGGGCGCCTGGTAGCGCTGGCCGTGGCCGCGCCGCAGCGCCTGGCGGCGCTGCCCGATGTGCCCACCTTCAAGGAGCTGGGGCTCGAGCCGGTCAACCGGATGGCCTATTACGGCATCGTTGGTCCCAAGGGCCTGCCGCGCGAAGTGGTGGACAAGGTCAACGCGGCAGCCCGCAAGGCATTGGAAGAACCGGCGGTGCGCAAACGCATCGAAGACACCGGTTCGGTGGTGTTGGGCAACACGCCGGAGCAGTTCGCGCAGCAGATGAAGGAGGAACTGGCGGTCTACCGCAAGGTGGTCGAGAGCGCCAGACTCAAGCTGGAGTGACAGCCGGTTGACCGGTGAGCAGCCGGTGGCAGGCCAGGCCGAACCCGCGCGTGGGTGCCGGCGGGCCAGAGTGTTATCTTGTCGCCCATGCACCCTGCCAGCAGCCAGTCCATCGACGCATTCATCGACGCCTTGTGGCTGGAGCAGGGCCTGTCGAAAAACACGTTGAGCGCCTACCGGCGCGACTTGTCCCTGTTTGCGGCCTGGCTGTGGGCGCAGGGCATGCCACTCGACGACACGCTCGAGCACCAGATCAATGCCTATTTCTCGGCCCGCCACGCCAGCACCAAAGCCACTTCGGCCAATCGCCGCCTGACCGTGTTCAAGCGTTATTTCCGCTGGGCGCTGCGCGAGCGGCGTATCGCGGCCGACCCGACGCTGAAACTGCGTCCCGCGCGCCAGGCGCTGCGGGTGCCCAAGACCCTGACCGAGCTCGAAGTCGAGGCATTGCTCGCGGCGCCCGACGTGGACACGGCGCTCGGTGTGCGCGACCGCACGATGCTCGAGTTGATGTACGCCAGTGGCCTGCGTGTGAGTGAACTCGTGACGCTGCGCACGCTCAACGTCAGCCTGAACGACAACGTGTTGCGTGTGTTCGGCAAGGGCAGCAAGGAGCGCCTGGTGCCGTTCGGGGAAGTGGCCAGCTGCTGGCTCAAGCGCTACCTGGCCGACACACGCCCGGCGCTGCTGGGCCAGCGCCAGGCGGTGGCGCTGTTCGTCACCGCCAGCGGCAGCAACGCGGGCAGCGGCATGTCGCGTGTCATGTTCTGGAACATCGTCAAGAAATACGCGCTGCGGGCCGGCATCGCCACGGCGCCGTCACCGCATAACTTGCGCCACGCGTTTGCGACCCACCTGCTCAACCACGGGGCGGACCTGCGTGTGGTGCAGATGCTGCTGGGCCACGCCGACATTTCGACCACCACGATCTACACCCACGTGGCGCGTGCGCGCCTCAAGGTACTGCATGCGCAGCACCATCCGCGCGGTTGACCTCGCGCGATCGTGTGGCCTCAACCGTTGAGCGACTCGGCCCACGCGAGGGCCTGCAAGTGGGCCCAGTTGACCTGCCGGTTGGTCAGTTGCAACGCGTTGGCGGCACGCGCAAAAACCTCGTCGTTGGCGCTTTCACAGGCTTCTGTGAGCTCCAGGAACGGCGCCAGCGCCCCGCGTCGAAGCAACAGCGCCGAGATCACCGGTTCGGGAAGGGAAATCGCCTCGAGTGCCTTTTCCATCGACATGCCGAGCATGGTATCGAGCAGGGAGAAAACCCCGACCACGAACGCGTTGTCGCATTCCTCGGGCGGCAGCAACTCGGCCGCCAGCAGTTCCATCAACCGCCCGCGCACGATCGCCGTGGTTCCCACCGCCGGCGCCAGGCCCGCGGCGCGCGAGGTCGTCAGCAGCAGGGCGGCCCAGCGGAAGAGTTTCTTGAGGCCCAGGATCATGACCGCGTGCCGAAAAGAGGTGATTTCGCAACTCAAGCCGAACCCCGAGGAGTTGATGAAGCGCAGCAGGTTGAAGGACAGGCTGGCGTCGCGTTTGAGCACCTCTTCGATTTCCGCGGTGGACGCCTGCTGGCGCACCAGGTTGATCAGCTGGATGATGACCGCCTGGGATGGCCGGACGGTCTGGCCAGTGACCAGCACCGGCTTGGCGAACCAGTAGCCCTGGAACAACTTGATACCCAGATCCGCCAGCTGCTTGTGTTGCTCCCCGGTCTCCACTTTCTCCGCGATCAGTTGCGCCTGCGAGTTCTTCTTGGCCAGCTCGACGACCCGCCCCAGCAGTTCGGGTCGGACCAGCGACAGGTCGATCTTGATGAACGTGGCCAGCGGCAGCCACTCCTTGTAGGCCGGCATCAGCACCGACTGGTTGAAAGCGAGCCGGAAGCCGCGTTTCCTGGTGTCGGACAGGGCCTGCAGCCGGCCCTCGATTTCGGCTGCGTTGCTGCCGGCAACCGGTGGCATCTCGAGTACGATCCGCTCGGGCTGCACCAGTTCCAGATGCCCGCCGGCCAGGCTGGCATGGGTGCAGTTCACGAACATGGTGCGGTTGTCGATCAGCGCCCCGTTGTCGGCGTGCGACAACACATTGAACAGCAACTGCGCGTCACTGGCGGCATTGTGCGTCGCCGACGGCAACGAACGGTCGAACAGCTCATAACCAAATACCGCGCCGGACTGGTCCACGATCGCCTGGCGCGCAATCGCGGTCAGGTCCGACTGGGGTGTTTCAGGCGTGGCGGGTAGGTCGGTGATGGTGGACATGGGGCGCAGTGCATTGTGGGATGCCCCAATTCTAGGGTCCGACGCCGCGCGCGGCTTGCCGGCCGTACGGTCAGGCCCAGACCACCTGGCTCTTGCCGGCGTACCACGCGTCGAGCCGGTCGCCGACGCTGGCTTCGATCCGGCTGCGCTTGATCTTCATGGTGGGTGTCAGGCAGCCGTTTTCGATCGACCAGGGCTCGCGCGCCACTACCAGCATCTGCAAGCGCTCGTAGTCCGCAAGCCCGGCATTGACGTCGTCGAGCAAGCGTGACAACTGGGCCTCCACCGCGGTCCTGAGCGCCGGATCGGCCAGCCTGGGGCGCAGGTCCTCGGCCAGCACCACGATGCCGTAGGCGGCGGGGCAGCCGACACCGGAGACCATCGACAACTCGACCATCGGGTGTTCATTGATGCGGTTCTCGATCGGCGCTGGCGCAACGTACTTGCCCTTGGAGGTCTTGAACA
>JANLQZ010000874.1:0-1556 GCA_031368125.1 Betaproteobacteria bacterium | reverse complement strand
GGCTGTCCTTCAGCCACCCGTGGCCCGGCGCCGCAGGTTGGCTGGCCGCGGCCAGCGCGATCGCGCGCGCAGCGTCGTATGGCTGCATGTCGCCGTGCCCGAAAGCCCGCATGCGGTCCATCCAGTGCCCGAGGGCCGGCGTGGCCTGCAGCATGTCGGCCTCGGGCGGTGACGGAATGCGCGTGAACCAGAGCGTGTGGTAGACCGCGAAGTCCGCAATACACGGGGCTTCGCCGAGCAGGAATGGCGTCTGCTCCAACAAACTCGACAGGCGGCGCAGATAGGACCGGCGTGCACTGGCGGCGTCAGTGGGCAGCGGGCGCACCATGTTGCCGAACATGGCGTTGCGGTCGTCCATGAAGGCCTGCGCCGCCTGGGGCGCGCCACCATACATGTGCTGGGCCGGCTTGGGCCCCGCAATGGCGGCCCAGAACAGCGTGTTGTCGGCCCACTGGGCCAGGATACGCGACAGTCCCCGCACCGCATGCGGGTACAGGCTGGGTGTCGGTTGCAGATGTTCCAGCGCCTCGCAGATCAGCGCGGTATCGCAAAAGATGTCGGCGCCGAGCTGCAGCACCGGCGTCTTGCGGTAACCGCCGGTCAGCGCCACCAGATCGGGTTTGGGCAGGATGCTCGGGATCAGCACCGATTTCCAGGCCAGCCGCTTGTAGCCCAGCACCAGGCGCACCTTCTCCGAGAACGGCGAGGTCGCGAAATGGTGCAGCACCAGCTCAGCCATGGTGTACCGCCTTTCCAACACGTTGCCCGTTCCGGCCCATGGGCTGGTCCAGCGGCAACGCGCGCAGCGCCTGCGCGCGTTGCGTCGCCGCGGCCAGCATCAGATCCCATTCGATGCCGGCGGTCACGAAGCGCACGCCCAGGCGGACCATGTCCTGCAGCACATCGGGCCAGCCAGCCAGCCCGCCGGCGCCGGCCACCTTGCCGTGCGCGCGACAGGCCGCCACCACCTGTGCAAAACAGCGCTGCAGCGCCGGGTCGGCAAAACGCCCGGCAATACCCATCGCCTGGCACAGATCGGTCGCACCCACATGCAGGACGTCGACGCCGGGAACGGCGGCAATCGCATCGGCCTGCGCGATCGCCTCGGGCGTCTCCAGCATCACCACCACCATGCTGGCGGCATTGAGCGCCTGCCGCGTCGCCTCGGCTGGCCAGCTGCGGTAGGCCAGGTGCGGCCAGCTGCCGGCCACCGAGCGTTGGCCCAGGGGCGCGAATTTGGCGGCGCGCACAATCGCGCGCGCTTCTTCGGCATTGCCTACATGCGGCACCACGACGCCGCAGGCGCCCGCGTCCAGCATGCGGCTCACGGCCGCAGGTTCGTGGCTGGCCACACGCACCAGTGGCGTCACGCCGGCCAGCAGCGCCGTGATGCAGATCTGGGCCGCCGCCGCCTCGGGAATGACCGAGTGCTCGAGGTCGATGTTGATCGCATCGAATCCGCAGGTGCTGGCCGCCAGCGCGATGTCCACGCTCTGCACCTGCCGGACCATCAGCGCCAGCCCCAAGCCACCACTGGCCAGGCGGGCCACCAGCGG
>JANLQZ010000841.1:0-3670 GCA_031368125.1 Betaproteobacteria bacterium | reverse complement strand
CGTCGCCGCGAGGTCTTCGCGGTGATTGGCGGCAGCGGCTCGGGCAAGTCGACGCTGCTGCGCGAGATGATCCTGCTGCAGCAGCCCAGCGCCGGATCGATCCGGGTGCTGGGCGTCGAACTGCAGGATCTGGCCGACGCCGACGCGCTCGCGTTGCGCCAGCGCTGGGGCGTGATGTTCCAGCATGGCGGCCTGTTCGGTGCGCTCACGGTGCTCGAGAACATCGGCCTGCCGCTGCGCGAACACACCGACCTCGGCGACGCGCTGGTCGACCAGATCGCGGGCTGGAAACTGGCGATGGCCGGTCTCAAGCCCGAGGTCGGCGCGCAGTATCCGTCCGAACTCAGCGGCGGCATGATGAAACGCGCGTCGCTGGCGCGCGCGCTGGCGCTCGACCCGGAACTGCTGTTCCTGGACGAACCCACGGCCGGCCTCGACCCCTACAGCGCCGGTGGTGTGGACGACCTGGTGCGCGAGCTGCGCGACCTGTTCGGGCTGACGATCGTGATGATCACGCACGACCTCGACCTGTTGTGGCAGGTGGCTGACCGCGTCGCCGTGCTGGCCGACGGCAAGGTGCAGGCGATCGGGTCGATGGCCGAACTCGCGGACAACGACAACCCGGCCATCCGGCAGTTCTTCGACGGCGCGCGCGGGCGGGCGGCCCAGCCGGCGCAGGAACGGCCGGCCCGGCCGGCACACGACACCCACATGGCGGAGGCCGTATCGAAACCAAAGTGAACTATGCGCTGGTCGGCGCCTTCGTGCTGGCGCTGGGCGCACTGCTGATTGCCGGCCTGTTGTGGCTCGCCGCCGGCGGCGCTTTCCAGACCAGGTACGACCTGTACCAGGCGACCGAGGACGAGTCGGTCGCCGGCCTGAACCTGAACGCGCCGGTCAAGTACAACGGCGTGGACGTGGGCAAGGTGCGGCAGATCCACCTGGACCCGACCAACCCGGCGCTGGTGCACCTGCTGTTCGCCATCGAACGTGGCACGCCGATCAAGGTGGATACCGTGGCGGTGCTCAAGACCCAGGGGCTGACCGGCATCGCCTACGTCGAACTCAGCGGCGGCGCCAAGGATGCGGCGCTGCTGCGCGTGGTACCGCCGAACCGCTATCCGGTGATCCAGACCAAACCCTCGCTCAGCGCGCGCCTGGAAAACGTGCTGACCACGGTGTTGTCGAAACTCGACGACACCTCGAGCAGCATCAACTCGATCCTCAGTGCCGAGAACCGGGCCGCGTTCAAAGGCGCGCTGGCCGACATCGCCACCGTGGCGCGCACGGTGGCGGCACGCAAGGACGCGATCGACACCGGCATCACCAGTGCCGCCAGGACGTTCCAGAATTCGGCCGGCGCAACAGCCCAGATCGCGCCCGTGATCGAGCGCATCGGGCGCGGCGCCGACGCGGTCGAGAAGATGGGCAGCGAGGTCGCCCGCACCAGCGAAAGCGCCGCCAAGACGGTCGATGCCGTGGGCGCCGACCTGCAGCGCTTCGGCACCGACACCCTGCCCGAACTGCGCCGCCTGCTGGGCGAACTGGCGGCCCTGTCGACCTCGTTGCGCCGCCTGAGCGAACAAACCGAGCGCGACCCGCGCGGCCTGTTGTTCGGCCGCAAACCGGTGCCGCCGGGGCCGGGCGAAACCACCACCCGACAGTGAACACCATGAACACAAAATCCATCCCCCGACCCGGCTGGCGATTCGCGGCAGCGTTGTCGCTGCTGTCGCTGATGGGCTGCGGCGCGCTGAGTCCGACCACCACGCCGCCGCCCGCCTTCTATGCGCTCGACAGCCTGCCGTCGGCCAAACCGCCGGCAACAGCGCCAGCGCCGCGGCCGCAGGCCCTGCTGGCGGCAGCCCCGACGCTGGTCGTCAACCCGCCGCACGCGGCGGCCGGCTTCGACAGCCAGCGCATCATCTACGTGCGCGAGCCCCACAAACTGGAATATTTTGCACATAGCGAATGGGTCGAGCCACCCGCGCGGATGCTCGGCACGCTGCTGGTGGCGGCACTCGAGAACAGCGGGGGTTTCAGCGCCGTGGTGCTGGCGGCAGGCTCCGCAGCCGGTGACCTGCGGCTCGATACCGAGGTGGTCCGCCTGCAGCAGGAGTTTCAGACCCGACCCAGCCGCGTGGCGTTCACGCTGCGCGCCACGCTGGTGGACGACAAGACGCGGCGCGTGCTCGCGGTGCGCCAGTTCGATGCCACCGAACCGGCCCCCGGCGAGGACGCCTACGGTGGCGTGGTGGCTGCCAACCGCGCGGTGCAGAAGGTGCTGGAAGATCTCGCGTTATTCTGCACCCAGGCGGCAACGCTTCTTCGCGGCGCGAAGTAGCACGAAGTAGCGCGAAGTAGCAGCGCGAAGTAGCACGAAGTAGCGCGAAGTAGTACGGTTCCAACGGCCTTGTATTCCGTCCTGTTTTATTTTTTCGAAGGAGATAGACAACCATGAACGCATCCAGACTGATAGGCATCATCCTGATCGTGGCCGGCGTCCTCGGCCTGGTGTACGGCGGCTTCAGCTACACCAAGGAAACCACCGGCGTGAAGCTCGGTCCGATCGAACTCAAGGTGCAGGAGAAGGAACGCGTCAACGTGCCTCTGATCGCCAGCGGCGCGGCGATAGTGCTCGGCGTGTTCCTGCTGGTCTTCAAGAGCAAGTAACACGAACCACGGGGTTACGGCCTGCCATGCCCTGATGCCCGGATTGCGGGTGCTGAAACCCCGGACCTGGTCCGGGGCCGCAATGACGTGGCAGTGGGCATCCCGCACCTGCTTCCTTGGGCGTCATCCCTGGCTCGCTCCGGGATCCATGGATTGCGGGTCAGGCCCGCAATGACAGGGCAATGGGCATCCCGGACTCGACCATTGGGCTGTCATCCCGGACCCGACCATTCGGCTGTCATCCCGGACTCGCTCCGGGATCCATGGATTGCGGGTGCTGAAACTCCGGACTTGACCCGGGGCCGCGAAGACAGTCCATTTTCTCGGGACGACACGACTTGACTGACCGGTGCTGCGCCCGCAGCATGCACTCCCGCAGCATGCACCCCTACAGCATGCGCTCCCACAGCCTGGCTGCCACTTCCTTGAGCCGCATCAGCAGCGGGCGTTTGGCCCACTGCTGGCGGTCGATCGGTTGCGAGGCGGCGATGTCGAGCGCGAACGCGGCCTGCATCTGCTGGCCGAATTCGCGCCCCAGGACGACGGCGTTGACCTCGTCGTTGTCGAGGAAACTGCGCCAGTCCAGATTGGTCGATCCGACGGTGGACCAGACGCCGTCGATCACCGCCGTCTTCGCATGCAGCATCGCGCCGGCGCGTTCGTACAGCTTGACGCCGGCTTCGAGCAAGCTGGCGTAATGCGATCGCCCGGCGTGGAACACTAGGTCCGAGTCGGAGTGGCCCGGCAGCACCAGCCGCACGTCGACCCCGCGCGCGGCCGCCGCCCTGAGTGACTTGAGCAGCTGCGGGTCGGGCACGAAGTCGGCATTGGTCAGGTAGACCTGCCGCTCCGCGTTGTCGATCGCCGATATCAGCGTCAGGTACATCAGGCTGTAGGAATCGTCGGGCGTGCTGCCGATGGCGCGCACGATCTCGCTGCCCTGGGCTTGCAGCGCCGGAAAATAGTTTTTCGCCGCCAGCGGCTTGCCGCGCTGCTT
>JANLQZ010000837.1:0-2201 GCA_031368125.1 Betaproteobacteria bacterium | reverse complement strand
GCGGCAAGGGTGGGCAGAGCCTGCGGGCCAAGGCCGAGATTGCCGACTACGTTCTCGTCTACCGCAACACCAAGCTGGCAGTCATCGAGGCCAAGGCGTGGGACAAGGCGCTCACTGAAGGCGTCGGCCAGGCCAAGAGCTACGCCGCGAAGTTGGCCGTGCGTTTCACCTACGCCACCAACGGCCAGGCGATCTACGGCATCGACATGGCCACCGGCGCCGAAGGTGACGTGGCCTGCTACCCGAGCCCGGACGAACTTTGGAAGCTGCCCAACGCGTCCGTGAACGCCTGGCGCGACCGCTTCGCCGCCGTGCCTTTCGAGGACAAGGGCGGCACTTGGCAGGGGCGCTACTACCAGGACATCGCCATCACGCGCGTGCTGGAAGCCATCGAGGCCGGGCGAAGCCGCATCCTGCTGACGCTGGCCACCGGCACCGGCAAGACCTTCATCGCCTTCCAACTCGCCTGGAAGCTGTTTCAGAGCCGTTGGAACCTGACCGACTGGAAGAGCGGCGCCGAGCCCACACGCCGGCCGCGCATTCTGTTCCTGGCTGACCGCAACAACCTGGCCGATCAGGCCTACAACGCCTTCTCCGCCTTCCCCGAAGATGCCTTGGTGCGCATCGACCCGGCGGACATCCGCAAGAAGGGCCGGGTTCCGAAAAACGGCAGCATCTTCTTCACCATCTTCCGGACTTTCATGAGCGGCCCGGGCGGCGCGCCCTACTTCGGCGAGTACCCGGCCGACTTCTTCGACTTCATCGTCATCGACGAATGCCACCGGGGCGGCGCCAACGACGAAGGCACCTGGCGCAAGATCATGGAGCACTTCGCGCCGGCCGTTCAACTGGGCCTGACCGCCACGCCCAAGCGCAAGACCAACGCCGACACCTACGCCTACTTCGGCGATCCGGTCTACCAGTACTCGCTGAAAGAAGGCATCAACGACGGCTTCCTGACCCCGTTCAAGGTCAAGCAGTTCGCTACCACCCTGGACGACTACACCTACACGCCCGACGACGCCGTGGTGGCCGGCGAGGTGGTGCCTGGCAAGCGCTACGTGGAAAGCGACTTCAACCGCGTGATCATCATTCCCGAGCGCGAGGCCTACCGGGTGAAGGTGTTCATGGGTCTGATCGACCAGCGCGAGAAGACCCTGGTGTTCTGCGCCACGCAAGCGCATGCACTGATGGTGCGCGACCTGATCAATCAGACCAAGTCCAGCAAAGACCCGGATTACTGCGTGCGCGTGACGGCCGACGACGGCGAGAAAGGCAACGAGCACCTGCGGAGTTTCCAGGACAACGAGAAGACCGTTCCGACGGTGCTGACCACGTCGCAAAAGCTGTCGACCGGTGTGGACGCGCGCAACGTGCGCAACATCGTGCTGATGCGGCCGATTGGCTCGATGTTCGAATTCAAGCAGATCATCGGCCGGGGCACACGACTGTACGACGGCAAGGATCACTTCACGATCTACGACTTCGTCAAAGCCCATCACCACTTCAGCGATGCCGAGTGGGATGGCGAACCGCTGGAGCCGGACCCGCCACGCCCGAAGCCGCAACCGCCACCGCCGATAGATCCGCCGGAACCGACGCCACCTCTACCGCCGCTGCCCCCACCACCTCCGCCGGTGCTTCGGGTGAAGCTGGCCGACGGCAAGGAACGCAAGATCCTGCACATCACGGCCACGACTTTCTGGAACGCGGACGGCAAGCCGATGTCGGCGGCGCAGTTCCTGGCGGTGCTGTACGGCGCGCTGCCAGAGTTCTTCTAGGACGAGGACGAGCTGCGCCGCATCTGGAGCGCGCCCGACACCCGCAAGGCGCTGCTGGCCGGCCTGGCCGACAAGGGCTTCGGCCGCGAGCGGCTGGACGAGATGCAGAAAATCATCGAGGCCGAGAACAGCGACCTGTTCGATGTGCTGGCCTACGTGGCGTTTGCGGCGGTGCCGATGACCAGGGCTGTACGGGCCCAGGCCGCGCACGTTGCCGCTGCTGCTGAGTGCAACGACAAACAGCAGGCCTTCGTCGATTTCGTGCTGGGCCAGTACGTCCTGTTGGCGGTTGTGAGCCCGCGTACAAATCTGGCTGCGAGACTGCGTTTTGATGGCTGGGCCAGGTGAGTCTTGATCGGCGCCGTTGGCGCGGTGACTGGCAGCAGTCCAGGCGCCATGCCGCCGATCAGAACGGCACGT
>JANLQZ010000831.1:0-4897 GCA_031368125.1 Betaproteobacteria bacterium | reverse complement strand
CCTTATGGCCCGAAGACGCTGAACTATTTTGCCAGGGAGCCCAATCCGTCGGGACCGACGCGCGCCAACGTACTGGGTACGGACGACCGCGGCCGCGACCTGCTGGCGCAACTGATCTACGGCTTTCGTGTCAGCGTGTTGTTCGCGTTTGCGTTGACCGCCACCGGTGTGTTCCTGGGCGTGGTGGCGGGCGCACTCCAGGGCTTTTTTGGCGGCAAGACCGACCTCGCGTTCCAGCGCTTCATCGAGATCTGGGGCAGCATGCCGGAGCTCTATCTGCTCATCATATTCAGTGCGATTTTTGCGCCCAGCCTGGCGCTGCTGCTGGTTTTGCTCAGTCTTTTTGGCTGGATGGGCCTGTCCGACTACGTGCGGGCGGAGTTCCTGCGCAATCGGCAACTGGACTACGTCCGGGCTGCCCGCGCGCTGGGTGTGAGCAACTGGCAGATCATCGTGCGCCACGTGTTGCCCAACAGCCTGACACCGGTCGTCACGTTTTTGCCGTTTCGCATGAGCGGCGCCATTCTTTCCTTGACGGCGCTGGATTTCCTGGGCCTGGGCGTGCCGCCTGGTACACCGTCGCTGGGGGAATTGCTTTCGCAGGGCAAGAACAACATCGACGCGTGGTGGATATCCCTGTCCACCTTCGCGGTCCTGGTCGTGAGCTTGCTCCTGTTGACGTTCATGACCGACGCATTGCGCGACGCGCTTGATCCGCGCAAGGCCGATCACGATCCCGAGCCAGCGCCGGGAGGGGCTGCACATGCTGGCGCCGCGCCGCCGCAAGGCGCGCAGGCCCCCGTTGCCGGCGCGCCCGATACACGCGGTGCCCTCCAGCAGCGCGGCCACACGGGTGGGGGCGCACCATGACCCTGCTCGACGTCAGGAACCTGCGCGTGGCCTTCGGCGGCAAGGACGTGGTCAAGGGCATCGACTTTTCGATCGCCCGCGGCGAGAAGCTGGCGCTTGTCGGCGAGTCAGGATCCGGCAAGACGGTGACCGCGCTGAGTCTCTTGCGCCTGGCCATGAACGCCCGCTGCAGCGGCACGGCGCGCTTCGAACATGCTGCAGGCCCGTCCGATCTGTTGTCGATGCCCGAGCGTGCGCTGCGGGCGATTCGCGGGCAGGACATTGCGATGATTTTCCAGGAGCCGATGACAGCGCTCAATCCGCTGTTTACGGTCGGCGAGCAGATCGCGGAGGTGCTGCAGCTCAAGCAGGGGCTGGACAAACAGCGCTGCGGTGCCGCGACCGTGGCGTTGCTCGCAAGTACCGGCATACCTGAGCCGCAGCGACGGGCCCGCTCATTTCCGCACCAGCTCTCGGGCGGGCAGCGTCAGCGCGCCATGATCGCGATGGCGCTGGCATGCAAACCCAAGCTGCTGCTGGCCGACGAGCCGACCACGGCGCTCGACGTGACCGTGCGCATGCAGATCCTCGAGCTGTTGTCGCAGCTGCAGCAGGAATACGGCATGGCCGTCCTGATGATCACGCACGACCTGAACCTGGTGCGCAAGTTCGCCGACCGCGTTGCCGTGATGGAGAGCGGCCATATCGTCGAACAGGGCCGCGTCGCCGATGTGTTCGCCGATCCGAAACATGCCTACACGCGCCGGTTGATCGACAGCAAGCCGGTGCGTAATGTAGTGGAACCCGGTCCGCACGACACTGCGCCGCCAGAAATGCTGATGTCTGCCACGGCCCTCACGGTCGGTTATCCGGTGTCGGTGCCAGGCGTGCGCGGCTGGTTCAGAAAAGGCGTGTTTCCAGCGGTGCGCAATGCGTCCTTCGGCGTCGCCGCCGGCAAGACGCTTGGCGTGATCGGCGAATCGGGTTCCGGCAAGTCGACTTTGGCTTTGGCGGCCCTGGGACTGCAGGCCTTCAGTGGCGAATTGAAAGTTTCCGGGCGAATCTGGGGCCGCGACGCGGCCTCCGACAAATCGATGCGCCGGACCGTGCAGGTGGTGTTCCAGGATCCTTTTTCGTCGCTCTCGCCGCGCATGACGGTGGAGGAAATAGTGGGCGAGGGTCTGCGCGTGCATGAACCACACATGGACGGTGCGACCCGCCAGCAGCGTGTTCTGGTGGCACTCGGCGAAGTGGGCCTGGACGAGACGCAATTTCCGAACCTCCTGAGCCGTTATCCCCACGAGTTCTCTGGCGGACAGCGCCAGCGCATTGCCATCGCCCGGGCGCTGATCGTCCAGCCACGGTTGCTGGTTCTCGATGAACCCACCAGCGCACTCGACGTCACAATCCAGCGGCAGGTGCTGGAACTGTTGCAGCGGTTGCAGATCGAACGGGGGCTCAGTTTTTTGCTGATCACGCACGATGTGGATGTGATCCGGGCCATGGCCCACGACGTGCTGGTGATGAAAGACGGCGAAATCGTCGAGGCAGGCCGGGTTTGGCAGGTGCTGGACGCGCCTGTCCACCCCTACACGCGCACCCTGGTGGCCGCAGTCAACTGAGATGCGTGGCTTTCCGGCCGGATCGGCGCCAATGCACCAACCCAGGACCCGTTTTTTGCGCTAGAATATGCCCTTCACGACCAAACGGGCGGGTTTCTACCGCCCGTTTTTTTTGGGCGAACGGATTTGGGTGGCTGAAGCACCGCGGGGCACGCCGCGGTTCAGGTCGTTGGTTTTATCGCTGGTCAAGGGATGCAATTCGGGTGGCAATGCAGCAGATCGTCGAGCAGACAGTAACCGGGTTGGGGTATGACCTGGTGGAAATCGAGCGCTCGGCTGGTGGGCTGTTGCGTATCACGATCGATCTGCCGTGGGCCCCCGGCGCGTCCGGGCCGGCAGGCGCCAACGCAGACCACCTGGTGACGGTTGAAGATTGCGAAAAGGTGACCCGCCAACTCCAGTTTGCCCTGGAAGTGGACGCGGTGGAATACAGGCGGCTCGAGGTCTCCTCGCCCGGTATCGACCGCCCATTGAGGAATCAGCGGGATTTTGAACGGTTCGTCGGCTCGGTGGTCGATATCACGCTCAAGGCGCCGGTCGGAGTGGCTGCGCAGGGGCTGGTCAACGCCAGCCGCAAGAAGTTTCGCGGCACGCTGGAGCGCTCGGATGCGGCCAGCGTGGCAGGGCAGCAGTGGCAAATCGTCTGGAGCGAAGCGCCGCCGGTCAAGCCGGGGCAGAAGGTCAGCAAGAAGCGACCGCCTGCGCCGATGCAGGCGTTGGGCTTTTCGCTCGACGAAGTGCGCGAAGCACGGCTGGCCCCGATCGTGAGTTTCAAGGGGCGTGGGGCCAATGCGCCGGCGGTGTCGGATGAGGTTTGAACCCGAAGCCGGGTTCGGGTGTCGGATGCAGCACGGTGGCCGGTCCGCCGCGCCGGTGTCGAATGTCTTTAGGAGAGTAATGGCATGAATCGCGAAATGTTGATGTTGGTGGACGCCATCTCACGCGAAAAGAGCGTGGAGCGCGATGTGGTGTTCGCGGCCGTTGAAGCGGCGCTGGCGCAGGCCACGAAAAAGCTCTACCCGGGTGACGTGGATATTCGCGTTGCCGTGGATCGCGACAGCGGGAACTACGAGACTTTCCGGCGCTGGCACGTGGTGCCCGACGAAGCTGGCCTGCAGCTGCCGGACCAGGAAACCCTGCTGTTCGAAGCCAGGGAACAGATTCCGGATATCGAGGTCGACGAGTACATCGAGGAGGCGGTTGCTTCCGTTCCGATCGGACGCATCGGCGCGATGGCGGCGAAGCAGGTCATTCTGCAAAGGATCCGGGACGCCGAGCGCGAGATGCTGCTCAATGACTTCATGTCGCGTGGTGACAAGATTTTTGTCGGCACGGTAAAACGCATGGACAAGGGCGACATCATTGTCGAGAGCGGCCGCGTGGAGGGCCGCCTGCGCCGCAGCGAGATGATTCCGAAGGAGAACCTGCGCTCTGGCGACCGTGTTCGCGCGATGATCATGGAAGTCGACCTGACCTTGCGTGGGGCGCCCATCATCCTGTCGCGTTCCGCGCCCGAGTTCATGATGGAACTGTTCCGCACCGAGGTGCCGGAAATCGAGCAGGGCTTGCTCGAGATCAAGTCGTGCGCCCGCGACCCGGGTTCGCGCGCCAAGATCGCGGTCCTGTCGCACGACAAACGCGTCGACCCCATCGGTACCTGCGTTGGCGTGCGTGGCACGCGTGTCAATGGCGTGACCAACGAACTCGCGGGCGAGCGGGTGGATATCGTGCTGTGGAGCGAAGATCCGGCGCAGTTCGTGATCGGCGCGCTGGCGCCGGCCAATGTGTCGTCGATCGTCGTGGACGAGGAGCGCCATGCGATGGACGTCGTGGTCGACGAGGAGAACCTGGCCATAGCCATCGGCCGCGGCGGCCAGAACGTGCGCCTGGCGTCCGACCTGACCGGCTGGAAGATCAACATCATGGACGCCGCCGAGTCGGCGCAGAAACAGGCCACCGAGACCGACTCCGGGCGCAAGCTGTTCATGGAAAAGCTCGACGTGGACGAAGAAATCGCCGACATCCTGATCGCCGAAGGTTTCACCAGCCTGGAGGAGGTGGCCTACGTGCCGCTGCACGAGATGCTGGAGATCGAGAGCTTCGACGAAGAGACTGTCAACGAATTGCGCACACGGGCCAAGGACGCACTGTTGACGATGGAAATCGCACATGAAGAAAATGTCGATGAAGTGTCGCAGGACCTGCGCGTACTCGAAGGGCTCACGCCCGACCTGATCGGCAAGCTGGCAGACAGCGGAATTCACTCCCGCGACGACCTGGCCGACCTGGCCGTTGACGAGCTCACAGAAATCACCGGCCAGTCCGAGGACGAAGCCAAGACCTTGATCATGAAAGCGCGCGAGCATTGGTTTGCCAATGAAGCCGCTTCTCACGAGTAATGGTCATGAAAGGTAGCACTACAAATG
>JANLQZ010000690.1:0-1896 GCA_031368125.1 Betaproteobacteria bacterium | reverse complement strand
TGGCGCAGCGCGGCGGTGATGGCGGGGTCGCGGCGGGTCCAGTCGGCGCGCAGCAGCACCACTTTTTTTGCGGCCATGTCGGCCAGCACGTCCGGGTCGCTCAGCGTGGTTTGCTTGTTGTACTGGCAAGTGACGCACCATGCCGCGGTGAAATCCACGAACACGGTTTGTCCGCCGGCCGCAATCTGTTCGACCCGTCCCGGCTCCCAGTCCTCCCACCCGGCGCCCGCGTTTTGCCGCGCTGGTGCCACGGCTTGCGTGACGTAGGGGCCGAGGCTCCATGCCAGCGCCGCCAGCACGGCCACCGACGCGGTCGCCATCATGGCGCGTGTTCGACCCGCCAGTGTCATGGCCCAGACCACCAAAGTGAGGGCCACCAGCAGCGCCAGCAGGGCGCCTGCGCCATCGATGCCGCTTTGCTGACCCAATACCCAGACCAGCCAGGCCACGGTGGCAAACATCGGGAACGCCAGCAACTTCCTGAGCGTGTCCATCCACCGTCCCGGGCGCGGCAAGGCACGGGCCACCGCCGGCACCAGGCTGGCGGCCAGGTAAGGCAGGGCCAGCCCCAGGCCGACGGCCGCGAACACGGACAGCGCCTGGATGGCCGGCAACGCGACCGCTAGCCCCAGCGATGCCCCCATGAATGGCGCGGTGCACGGCGCGGCCACCGCGACCGCGAGCACGCCGGTGAGAAACGCATCGGCCGCCGGGTGCCGGGCCTGCAGGCTGGCAACCGAGGAGGGAAGCACCTGACGGAACTCGAACACGCCGGACAGGTTCAGGCCGATCAGCGTGAACAGCGCCGCCAGAGCCGCGACAACCGCGGGATCCTGCAGCTGGAAGCCCCAGCCCAGGCTTTCGCCGGCGCTGCGCAGCCCCAGCATCAATGCGCCCAGAGCCAGGAAGCTGAGCAACACGCCGGCGGTGTAGGCGAAGCCGCTGAGGCGATGCGCGCGCCGGTTGCCAGCGTGGCGCGCAAAGCCCAGCACCTTGATCGCCAGCACCGGGAACACACACGGCATCAGGTTGAGGATCATGCCGCCCACCAGCGCGCCCAGCAGCGCGGCCCACAGCGTCAGGCCGGCGCTTGCCGGTGCGTAGAAACCCGCATTGCCAGCTTGCGTGTTGCCGCCCAGCGCGCCTGGCAGTGCCGGTGACAACGGCGCCATCGCGGTGACCGGCGGCCAGTCGCCCTGCACCTTGAGTTCGGTCCGGTAGGCCTGGCCACCCAGCGCGAGCACCACCGGCATGACGGCGGGGCTGTTGCTGCGCTGCGCCGACAACGGCACGCTGGCGCTCCAGACGGCGCCATTCCAGCCCTGGGTCCAGCGGGCCGCGGTTTCAATGACTTCGGGTGTCTCCGGGAAGAACTCGAGTGTCTTGCCGCGCAAGCCCGCCGGCAGGCCGTGCAGGCTGAGCTCGATGGCGCGCGGCCCGACCACGACGCTGCTGCCGGCCGTTTCGGCGAGGGCCTTGGGCGCCGCCTGAAAAGCCGCATCGAACGCGGCGCCGTTGCCGGCGGTCGAACTCCGCAGCGGGAATTTCAACAGGAATTCGCCTTCTTCCGGAATGCACTCCTTCTTGCACACCAGCCAGGCGGCCTTGAGTCTGACTTCGATGTCGCCGGACAACAAAGATGGCTTGAAATCGGGAGTGATGGTCAGCGGCACCGGCAGCAGCACCGTACCCTCGTAGCCGTAGTTGGCGAGGTTGCCGATCGGAATCTTCTTTGGCGCCGGCCAGGCGATGGCGCCCGCGCTGACGCCGACCGGCAGCGACCACTGCAATACCGTCGGCAGCCCCGAGTCGCCCGAGTTCTTCCAGTAGGTGTGCCACTCGGGCTGGTGCGCCAGCTGCAGTCCGACCCAGACCGCCTTGCCGGGGCTGGCGCCG
>JANLQZ010000607.1:0-6851 GCA_031368125.1 Betaproteobacteria bacterium | reverse complement strand
ACCGGCCACGAGGTCGACGGAACCTCGGATGTGTACGACCTCGGGCTGGGTGCCATGGTCTCGAAGACCAAACGCGATTTCATCGGCAAGCGCTCGATGCAGCTGCGCCGCAGGCTGGACCCGGTGCGCCCGGAGCTGGTGGGGCTGCTGGCGGTCGACCCGGCCTGTGTGCTGCCCGACGGCGCCCCGATCACGCCGCGCGGCGAACGGGTGGACCAGGAGGGCTTTGTCAGTGCCAGCGTGCACAGCGTGGCACGGCAACGCAGCATCGCGCTGGGCCTGTTGCGCAACGGCCGCGCACGCATGGGTGAGACCGTGTTTGCGCGCGTCTACGACCGGACCATTCCCATGCTGGTGGTGCCACCGGTGTTCCACGACGCCGACCGCCAGCGCGTGAAGTCATGACGGCGCCACGCTACCCGGTCGACATCCGGCCGCTGGCGCCGCGCGCGCGCTTCGAGGCCGCAGGGCATCCCGATGCGTTGCCGGCCGCACTTCGGGCGGCCGGCCTTGTTCTGCCACTGCGACCCAACACCTCGGCCGACTCCGGGGCCATGGTTCGCGTCGACTGGCTGGGTCCGCGCCGGTTTGTGGTCAGCGCGCCGATGGACGCCGAAGACCGTTTGGCAAACAGCTTGCTCCCGGTGTTTGCGGGGTTCGAGCGCGCCGATGTCTGCTGCACCACCGACATGGTGGCCAGTTTCGAGTTGCTCGGGGCCGGTGTGGCCGACGTGCTCGCGCAGGGTACGCCGCTGGACGTCTCCAGCGCGGCCTTTGCCGCGGGCAGCGTGACGGTGACGGACCTGTGGGGTGTCGCCGCCATCATCGAGCGCCCCAATGGCGCCGCGGACTGCCTGCGGGTCACCGTGGACCGCTCGCTGGCCGGTTATGTCGAGGGCTGGTTGCGCACGGCCAGCGGATTGCAGTCGCCACTGCAACCCGGCGTCATGCGCACAGCGCGCGCTGTTGTGCCGCCAGCGCGCAAGGGCACGCCACCATGAGCACCGCCGGGCCGTTCCCAAGGGCGAATTCCGCAATGCGCAGCATGGAGGATGCCTGATGAGCACCGCCGGGCCGTTCCCAAGGGCGAATTCCGCAATGCGCAGCATGGAGGATGCCTGATGAGCACCAGGCCGCCACCGGCCGATGGGCAAACCATGGTGCCGCGCGCGGCGCTCCGGCCGCTGATGGCGCGCTCGAACGCGCCCGCGGTCCGCCGGCTGTGTGGCCATGTCGTGGTTCTGGTCGGCGCGGGCGCGCTGGTCCGGGCCGCGAGCGGCCACTGGCTGGTCTGGCCGGCGATGTTCCTGATGGGCATCGTCTGGGTCCATTTGTTCGCGGCCCAGCACGAGTGCGCACACGCAACCGCGTTGCGTTCCATTCGGGCCAACGGTGTCGTCGCGTGGATCTGCGGGGCGCTCATCATGGTGCCCGAGCTGCATTTCAAGTACGAGCACACAGACCACCACAGCCATACCAATCTGGTCGGACTGGACCCGCAGCTGATCCCGATGCCCGCCACGCGATGGGAGTATTTCTGGTACCTGACCGGTGTGCCGTACTGGTGGAGCAACGGCCTTGGCCTGCTGCGTCGTGCCGGCGCACGGCTGTCGCCGCAAGAGAGCAACTTCATCCCCGACCCGGCGCAGGCCGGGGTGGTCTGGGAGTCGCGCGTGCTGGTGTTGCTTTATGCCGGTGCCGGCGTGGCGGTCGCCGCCGGCTGGCATGGGCTGCTGTATTACTGGGTCGTGCCGTTGTTGCTCGGACAGCCGGTGATGCGCTTCATCCGGATGACCGAACATGTGGGCTGCGTCAATGCGCGCGATCCGGCCCGCAACACGCGTACGACGCGGGTCTCGAAGCCGTGGCAGTTGCTGGCCTGGAACATGAATTTTCATGGCGAGCACCACCTCGCGCCACTGGTCCCGTTCCATGCATTGCCGGCCCTGAACCGGCTGGTGGCCGGGCGCATCCCGGTGCGCAACGGTTATTGGGCCGGCCACCGCGAAATACTGACCCGTTTGGCCGGTGGGACTGGGCCGGCCTCGTGAAGCCCGGGGCACCGTCTGCGCGGTTGCGGGTAACTACGAATTGCACGAATGGTCTGGCCGGGTGAAATTGCCGGGTACATGCCGAACGCGGCCAGGCACCGGTTTTGGTGCAACTGAATCTGACGCGCATCGCATTGGCGTGTCGTTACACCATCTCGGGTGCGGTGATCGGGGAATGTGGTTGGCACGGGCTTTGCGGCCGTTAGAGCGGGTTCTGGCAACCGGCGTAAATATTTTTTGGAGCAAATCATGAAACTCTTGGGTAAATTGTTGGGGCTAATTGCCTTGTCGGTCGCGGCCATCGCTTTCTCGCAGCCGGTGTTTGCGCAGGACAACATGGTGGATACGATCAAGAAACGCGGCAAGCTGCAGGTCGGTTTTGCCACCTTCGTCCCCTGGGCGATGCGTGACAAGCAGGGCAAATGGGTGGGGTTCGAAATCGACGTCTCGACCAAGCTCGCCAAGGACATGGGCGTAGAGCTCGACCTGATCCCGACCGCCTGGGATGGCATCATCCCGTCCCTGATTGCCGGCAAGTTCGACGTGATCATCGGTGGCATGACGGTGACGCCGGCACGCAAGGAGCAGATCGACTTCACCGACGCCTATTCCAATTCGGGTCTGGGCGTCGCGGCCAACAAGCAATTGGCGTCCAAGTTGAAGTGGCCCGAGGGCTACAACGACACCAGCGTGACCTTCGCCTGCCGCCGCGGCTCCACACCCTGCCAGTACATCGAAAAAACCTGGCCCAAGGCGACGTTGCGCCAGTTCGACGACCAGGGGGTTGGTTACCAGGAGGTGATCAACGGCAATGCGCACGCCTTCATCGGCAGCGAGCCGCTGCCCAGCTTCAAGGTGCTGCAAAACGCGGACAAGTTGTTCAAGGCCAATTCGGAGATTTTCGAAGGTGGCTTCGAGGGCATGGGCCTGAAGAAGGGCAGTCCCGCGACGATGAAGTTCTTCAACGAGTGGATCGCCAGGAACCAGTCCTGGCTCAAGGAACGCCACACCTACTGGTTCAAGACGCAGGAGTGGGTGGCGTTGGTGCCGTCCTGACAGTCCGGTGGCGCAGGCGCGGTGGTAACGAAGGCGTGCATGGCGCCAAAGCCTACCGGCCTCAGCGTAGATATCGATCTTGAGGCACCCGGCAAGCGTTTTGGCCACATACGCTTGCCGCATTCGACCCACGAGAGCGCCTATGGCTGGATCGCGATCCCGATCGCGGTGATCCGCGGCAGCGACGGCCCCGATATGTTGTTGACCGCCGGCAACCACGGCGACGAATACGAGGGCCAGATCGCGCTGCTCAAACTCATGCGCGAACTCGACCCAGCCGCGGTGCGAGGCCGCCTGGTCATCGTGCCGCTGCTGAATCTGCCGGCTGCGGCCGCCGGCCGGCGTACCTCGCCCATCGACGACGGCAACCTGAATCGCTCGTTTCCAGGCGACCCCGAGGGGCCGCCGACATCGCAGATTGCGCATTTCGTCGATACCGTCCTGCTGGCCATGACGCAGATCAGCATCGACCTGCATTCCGGCGGCTCGTCGCTCGACTACCTGCCATGTGCGTTTGCGCCGTTACCCGAGGACACGGTGCTGCGCGCGCGCCAGCGTGCGGCGCTGGAGGCTTTCGGGGCGCCGATGACGCTGATGGTCGAGAAGCCGGCCTCCATGCGCACGCTGTCGGCGGCCGCCAAGGCCAGGGGCCACCTGCATTTCGCGACCGAGCTGGGAGGCGGCGCCACCACCCGACCACAAACGCAGGCGATTGCGGACGACGGCCTGCGCCGCGTGCTGGCCCACCTCGGCGTGCTCGACAGCCGTTTGCCGGCAGCCGCGCCGACGCGCATGATGCGCATCGCCGGGCCTTCGCATTACCTCTACGCGCCGGTGCGGGGTCTGTTCGAACCGTTCTTTTCGCTCGGTGATGTCGTCACGCAAGGCGCTGCGGCCGGCCGCATCCATTTTCCCGAGGAGCCCGAGCGCTCGCCGCGTGAACTGGCGTTCGCCGCCGACGGCGTGGTCGTGTGCCGGCGCGTGCCGAGCCTGGTAGCGCCGGGTGACTGCCTGCTCCACCTGGCCACCGATATGTGAACACCCGTGGCCTCTGCGCCAGGCGGTCGGCCTGTGCGACCCGCCACCGGGGTAGCGGACCGCGGCATACGCGTTGTTAAGATGGCGGCCATGTCGCAGTTTCTGAGAAACGCCTGGTACGTGGCAGCCCTGTCGCCCGAGGTCGGGCGCAGCCTCAAGCCGGTGAAGATGCTGTCGGAAGCGATCGTGCTGTACCGCACGCAGGACGGCAGCCCGGTGGCGCTGGAAGACGCCTGCCCGCACCGCAAGCTGCCGCTGTCCATGGGGCGCCTCAAGGATGACGCGGTCGAGTGCGGCTACCACGGCCTGACCTTCGACCGCTCTGGCAAATGCATCGACGCCGCGACGCAGCAGCGCATCCCGCCGTTTGCCAGGGTGCGCAGCTATCCGGTGTGCGACCGCTACGGCCTGCTGTGGGTCTGGATGGGCGACGCTGGCCGCGCACAGACGGACGAGATCCTGTCGATCCCGACCTACGCCGATCCAGCCTGGCACACGACCAGCGGCGACGACATGTTGTGCGCGAGCCATTACCTGTGGCTGGTGGACAACCTGCTCGACCCCTCACACGTAGCCTGGGTGCACCGCGGATCCTTTGCCGGCGCCGGTACCGACAACACGCCGCTCGAACTGCAGGTGACGGAACACGGCGTCATCAGCAGCCGCTGGATGCTGGACCAGCCGCCGCCGCCGTTCTACGCCCCGCTGCTCAAGTTCCAGGGCAACGCCGACCGGCTGCAGCACTACGAGATGCGGTACCCGTCGGTCGGCATCAACATGGGGATCTACACCCCGGCCGGGATGGGTGGCCCACGCATGGTGGAGCGGCCTGGCACCTACCGCATGGTGTCGTACCACTTCATCACGCCCGTGGACGAAGACCACACGCATTACTTCTGGCTGCAGCATCGCAACACCGACCCGCACGACGAAGACATCACACGCCGCGTCGCGGCAGGGGCCAGGGCCGCGTTCGAGGAAGACCGGCTGATCCTGCAGGCCGTGCACCAGGGCATGAAAGCCAAATCCACGCAGACCACCGGCCTGTTGCTCGACGCGGCCGCCAACCGGTTCAGGAAAGGCCTGGCCGAACGGATCGCCCTCGAAGCCTCGGCTCAGGCTGCGCCCGGCTCCTTGTAGTACCCGATCGTGTCGCCCTCGGTGGTGACACCCAGGCCGTTGAGCAGGCGGTTCGAATAGTTGAAATAAGCGCAGACCTGGTTGACTTCGAGAATCTCCCCGTCGTCGCAACCGGCCGCGCGGCACGCGTCGAAGTCGGCCTTGCGCATATCGCCCACGCTGGTCGTGAGCTTGCGCGCATAACGCAGCAGGGCCAGCTCCTTGCCCGAGAACACCTGCTCGGGCTCGGCGCGCGACAACGCGTCCCAGACCGCCTGCGCGCGCGCCGGGTCGTTCATGAGCCGCCGGGCGTTGGCGAAATGGTGCGTCAGGCTGTAGTCGCACCGGTTGGTCATGCTCACGTACGAGGCCACCACTTCGAGGAACCAGAACGGCAGCGTGTTGTCGGGGTTGTGCAGCACGTTCTTGTACAGCACCAGGTGGCCTTCCATGCTGTGCGGGCGCAGGCTGTGGGCGCGCATCACGTTGTCCACCGTACCGCTGGGCGTGGTGACGCGCTGGTACATCTCCTTGAGTTTGCCGGTCGCCTCTTCCAGCGGAATCATCCTGATCCACGCGGTCATATGGCCCCCACGTTTGTCGCTGCGCGTACTGCACTGCCCCCCGAGGGGGCGTTCACTTGCTTGAAGCGGTTCTGCGCTGCGTTCATAGGGCCCCCACGTTTGTCGCTGCGCGTACTGCACTGCCCCCCGAGGGGGCCGAGGGCTGCGGCTCCATGTCGGCCCGCGCCGACATGGACAGCACGAGGAAGCGTTGCGTCTCGCGACGCTGCGGCCTGCAAGGCTTCACTTGCTTGAAGCGGTTCTGCGCTGCGTTCATGTCTTGTCCTCGTTGTTGATCTACCGCCGATCGACCGGCGGCCTGGAAAAAATGGCGCGCACCATCGGCACGAAGGCCTCCAATGGTTCGCACCGGTAGCGCGGATCACACGCGTCCTGGTCGTACCGTGCGACGAACTCGGCCGTCCAGTCGAAGTTCGGGTGGCCGGCCCAGCGCTCGCGTTCACGCGGGTCGACACCGGGAAGGTTGGGCGCGTGCAGGTTCTGGAACGTGGCGTGGTGCTGCAGCATCCAGTAATTGCGGTCGGAAATATAGGCACCCAGCAGGCAGGCGGCGAAGTCGCCGTGCTGCAGCGGGCAGGTGATGAAACCCACGTCGTGCAGCAGCGCGACCACCACATCCTCCTCGCTGCGGCCGTCGCGCAGCACCATGGTGGCGGACTGCAGGCAGTGGTGGTAGTTGTTGACCATGTAGCCGAAGCTCGGGTCGTGCTCGGATGCGCCGAGCAGGCGCAGCGCCTGAGCCGCCTGCTGCTGCGCCAGGTAGAGCGCGCGTTGTTGCTCCAACTGCCGCCAGTCGTCGGCTGAGAAGTCTTCGAGCGAGATCTTCTCGATGTATTTCCATCGCGGGTCGGCGAGCGCCGCGTAGTGGTCAGGATGCGTCATCGCGCTCATGCCAAGTTGCGTTCAATTATCAGGAAAGGGGCCGGGCTTTTGCGAGCCGAGGGCGCTGCGTGGGCGGCTCGGCTCGTGTCCCCCAGCCTGCGGCCTCCTCCTCTACCTCGCC
>JANLQZ010000558.1:0-3124 GCA_031368125.1 Betaproteobacteria bacterium | reverse complement strand
TCATCTTCCAGCACATCGTGCCAAATCTGCTGGAAGATGATGCGCCGGGTCGGCACCCCGACGGCGCGCGCGGCCTCGATGAACTCCTTGGAACGCAGCGACAGCGTCTGGCCGCGCACCACGCGGGCCATGTCCATCCATGAGAACACCGTGATGGTGATCACCACCAGGTAGAACGCCCGGCCGAGGATCGTCACCATCAGGATCGCGATCAGCAGGTACGGCACGGCGTACATCATGTCTACCACGCGCATCATGAAAGCGTCCACCTTGCCGCCCAGGAAGCCTGCCGTCGCGCCCCAAGCGATGCCCAGCGCCACCGACGCCAGTGTCGCCAGCATGCCGACCATGAGCGAAATGCGTCCGCCGATCAGGCTGCGCACCAGCAGGTCGCGGCCGGATTCGTCGGTACCGAAGAAATGCCAGTTTTTGAGCGTGGGCGGAAGGCTCATCGCGTCCCAGTCCGCACTGTCGAAGGCGTGCGGCAGCAACGATGGGCCGACGATGCACAGCAGCACGATCACGACCAGCAGGCACAGGCTCACGACCGACGCCTTATTGCGCAGGAAGCGCGTGCGCGCATCCACCCAGGGGCTACGCCCGGCGACCACGGACTCGACCGTGTCGCCCAGCGCCTGCACCAGCGCATCATGCCTGTTGGTGGGAATCATGGAGTTTGCGGCTCAGTAACGGATCTTCGGGTCGAGTGCGGCATAGGCGAGGTCGACCAGCAGGTTGAAGGCGACCGCCACCACCGTGACCAGCACCACCAGGCCAAGCACCAGCGTGTAGTCGCGGTTGCCGGCGCCGTTGACGATCAGCTTGCCCAGGCCCGGCAGCGAGAACACCGACTCGGTCACCACCGCGGAGGTGATCGAGGAAATCGCCAGCGGGCCGACCAGCGACACCACCGGCAACAAGGCCGGCTTCATCGCATGGCGCAGGATCACAGTGCGCATCGGCAGGCCCTTGGCGCGCGCGGTACGGATGAAATTGCTGTGCAGCACTTCGATCAGGCTGCCACGCATCACGCGCCCGATGGTGGCGACGTTGATGAAGATCAGAAGCGCCATTGGCAACAACATGTACTTTGGCGCGAAGTCGTTCCAGCCGCCCGCCGGCGCCACCTTGAGCCAGATCGCAAACACCAGTATCAGCACCGGCCCGATCACGAACGATGGAAACGCGCTGCCCAGGTTGCCCAGCAGCATGACCAGGTAGTCGACTATGCTGTTCTGCCGCAGCGCGGCGATGGTTCCCAACAACACGCCGATCAGCAGCGCCAGCACGATCGAACCACCCCCGATCGCGGCCGACACCGGCAGCGCCTTGGCCACCAGTTCGTTGACCGACCAGTCCCCGTAGCGAAACGATGCGCCCAGATCACCGTGCAGCAGGTTGTTCAGGTAATACAGGTATTGCTGCCACAACGGCTGGTCGAGGTGGTATTTGGCCTGCAGGTTGGCCAATACGACGGCCGAGACCTTGCGCTCGCTGTCGAACGGCCCGCCAGGCGTCGCATGCAGCAGCAGATAACAGACGGTGATGACGGCCAGCAGCGTGGGAATGGTCGCCAGCACACGCCGGAAGGTGTAAGACCACATGCAAGGAACTCCGCCAGTCAAAACCGAAACTTGTCAAGCCAACGGGCAGGCGCCGATGCGCCCGCGCATTGACCAGCGACTCCAACCATCAATGCTTGATGATGTAGATGTCCTTGGCGCGGTAGCGGTCCAGTGCGTTGGTGTTCGAATATCCGCCCACGTACGGCTTGACCAGCCGCGGGACGGTGTATTGCAGCAGCGGGATCATCGGGTAATCGTCCATGATCATCTTGGCCGCCTGCGTCAGCAGCGTCTTGCGCTTGGCCTGGTCGAGCGACTTGTTGCCCTCGTCGACCAGGGCCTCGGCCTTGCGGTTGCAATTGCCCTGCGAATTCTGGTCGGAGTCGCACTGCACCAGCGTCAGGAAGGTCGTCGCGTCGTCGTAGTCGGCGACCCAACCGTTGCGCGCCATCTGGTAGTCGCGGTCATTGCGCTTCTTGATCAGCACCTTGAACTCCATCGCCTCCATCTCCAGGTCGATGCCGAGTTTGGTCTTCCATTCGGAGGCTGCGAAGATCGCCATCTTCTTGTGGTATTCGCTGGTGTTGTAGGCGAACTTGAGCTTGGCTCCCGGCGCGACGCCGGCTTCGGCCAGCAGCTTCTTGGCCTCGGCAACACGCTTGTCCATCGGCCACTTGGCCCAGTCGTACGCCGTGACGTTGGCGCCCGCGACGCCGTTGACGATCACCCCGTAGGCCGGCACCTGCCCATCGGCCGTCACGCGCTGGGCCAGGATGTCGCGGTCGATCACCATCGACAGCGCCTTGCGCACGCGCATGTCCTTCATCACCGGGTCGGCGTTGTTGAGCGAGTAATAACGCAGGCCCAGCATGTTGGTGTTGCGGATGTCCTTCGGGTACTGCGCCTTGTATTTGTCGTAGGAGCCCGGTGGCAACTGGTAGACCCAGTCGTTTTCACCCGACTCGTACATCTTGACGTCGGCGTTCTGCTCCTCGACCGCCAGGTAGGTCACCTTGGTCAGCTGGACGTTCTTCGCATCCCAATAGGTCGGGCTCTTGGACAACACGATCTTGCTGTTGACCTGCCACTCCTTGAGCGTGAAGGCGCCGTTGCCGACCATGTTGCCGGGCTTGGTCCAGTCCTTGCCGAACTTGTCGATCGTGGCCTTGTGCACCGCGCCGAGCTGCAGGTTGGACACCACCTCGGGCAGGAAGCCGGCCGGAAACGGCGTCCTGATTTCCAGCGTGTACGGGTCGAGCGCCTTGACACCGAGCTCAGAGGTCGGTTTCTTGCCGTCGATGATCTCCTTGGCGTTGTGCAGGAAGATCCCGTAGGTCGATGCGTACTTCGATGCCGTGGCCGGATCGACGAAACGGCGCATGCCGTAAACAAAGTCCTCGGCCGTAACGCCGTCGCCGTTGGACCACTTGGCGTTCTTGCGCAGCTTGAAGACCCAGGTTTGCGGATCCGACTGCTTCCAGCTCTCGGCCACACCCGGCACCACTTTGCCGTTCGAGTCGATGGCGGTCAGGCCCTCGAACATGTCGCGGATCACGTTG
>JANLQZ010000523.1:0-9544 GCA_031368125.1 Betaproteobacteria bacterium | reverse complement strand
CCGAACCCGAATCAGTGAAGCCAGGCGTGCAGTAGGGCAACCTTCTGCATGACCTCAACCATTCCAACCGCCCGGTGCGGACCCGCATGCCGGGTGGTGTGGGAGGGGAGTGCGTCACAATGACGCACCCCCTATCCCGATGTTGATCAGGACCGAGGGCCGTGAAGCCAGGAATTAGGGCTCCGTGCCGCGGCGCTTGCGAGGGCGCCCTGCAAACAACTTGTCGAACAGAGTGTTCGGCAAGATCCGCAGCAACCGCGCGACAACACCCATCTGCCAGGGAATCACCCGGTAACTTGTCCCGGCTTCAATCGCGGCAAATGACCGGTCGGCGAATTCACTCGACTGCATCAGGAACGGCATGGAATATCGATTGCCGCGTGTCAACGACGTGTCAACATAGCCGGGGCAGATGGTGACCACCTTGACCCCGCTGGCGCGCAATTCGACGCGCAATGATTCACAGTAGCTGATCACTGCCGCCTTGCTCGCGCAATAGGCACCGTGACCCGGCATTCCCCGGACCCCGTTCACGCTGCCGATGCCGACCATGGCGCCCGACCCGCGCCGGACCATGGCCTCCATGAACGGGTGAAACGTGGCGGCCATGCCGACGTTATTGACCGCGTAGGTGCGCGCGATCACCTCGATATCTGCACGCTCTGAGGTATCCACACCGATACTGATGCCTGCGTTTGCGATCACGACGTCGGGAACACCTTGCCCCTCCAGACAGGCGCGCCCAGCCGAAACGATGCTGTCAATCACCGACACGTCTGCGCCATGGACTCGGTACCGCTCCCGCACCAGCCCCTTCGCCACCGCCCATTTTTCAATCTCCTGCGTACGCCGAGCGACCAAGGCGAGCGAATAGCCGGACTGGTAAAAACGCCATGCGAGGGCCTGCCCAATCCCGCTCGAAGCACCGGTGATGAAGACGAGCCGTGCCACGGCTACCTGGCCACTCGAGGTGACGCCGGGGCGAGTATTCCCTTGACCCGGCCGCGCAAATTCATCGTCTGGTGCACGTTGTCGAACTCCATCGCGTCCGCAAAGAAAACATCCTTGCCGCGGCGCAATTCAACCGGGCGATTCGACGTCACGCGGTCGTCATTCATGAACGCCAGCAGGTACTCACCCTTGAACTCCAGCCGGGGCCAGGTCTGGCCGGACTTGTCGATCAGTGCCTCGCGGATGATTTGCGCGTCTCCGAACAGCTGCACCTCCGACGCGTCCCCGTTCGACAGGGCACGACGGGCGGTCGCGGTGGTCAACCTTCCCATTTCGTCAAAAGCCCGTATGCGGACCAGGTCTATTTCAAGCGTGTCCGAGTCCGGATAGTGGCGAGCGCTTGCACCAAACACCTCGCTCTTGAGCCGGCCCGAGTCGACAAAGGTCCTGACCGAAAAATTCTTCATGAAATAGTCCGGCTCGTGGCGCACCGGCCCGGCTACTTCCGGCGCACCCACTGCGGGTGTGCTCTCGACCAGCCAATAGGTGCCCAGCGCGAGCAGACCCATCAGGACAATGGGCAGATAAAGGGATGCACGGTCCCAAGCACGCAACAGGACATTGGTCAAGAATCTGCGTCCCTCAACAGGCCGGCATATTTGCCGCTCGCGACCAACAGCAGATCACAAAATTCGCGCACGGCACCTTCTCCCCCTGGTTTGGTGGTCACGAAATGCGCGGTGGCGACCACCTCGACGTGGGCGGTCTTGGGTGCACCCGCGATGGCGCACTGCCGCATCAGCGCCAGGTCGGGCCAATCGTCACCCATCGCGGCAGCCTGATTCCACTGCAAATCGAGCGAACGCAGGGTTGTCTGGGCCGCCGCCAGCTTGTCCTTGACCGCAAAATGCGCATGGCTTATGCCGAGTTCAGCGAGCCGCAAGCGCAAGGGCTTGGAATCGCGTCCGGTAATGACCACCGGAACGATTCCCGCAGCCTGCAGGAGCTTCAGGCCGTAACCATCCAGCGAATTGAATTGCTTGAGCGTCTCGCCTTCGGAAGAAAAATACACGCCACCATCGGTCATGACCCCGTCGACATCAAAGAAGGCGACGCGCACGTCCTGTGCCAGCAACAGCAATTCCGGTGGATGTCGGATCATTGGCGTCATCAGATCACCTTCGCGCGCATCAGGTCGTTGCTGTTGAGCGCGCCACACAGTTGGCGATCGGCATCGACCACCAAAACGCTGGTGATGCAATGGCGCTCCATCAATTGGGCCGCATCGACCGCCAGCGCCAGCGCCGATATCGTATGCGGCGCTTCATGCATCACCTGTGCGGCAGTGACAGAGCGCAGGTCGGTCCCCCTTTCCACCAGACGACGGAGATCACCGTCGGTAAAGATACCAACGACTCGGCCTTTGGTGTCCACGACCGCCACCGCGCCCAATCCCTTGTGGCTCATTTCGCGCATGACTTCCGTAAGGTTGGCCGCGGGTCCCACCTGTGGCACCGCGTCGCCGGTGCGCATCACATCGCGCACGTGGGTCAACAACTTTCTGCCGAGTGCCCCGCCGGGATGGGAGCGGGCAAAATCTTCGGCCCTGAATCCGCGCGCGTCGAGCAATGCGACCGCCAACGCGTCGCCCAAGGCCATCTGCGCGATCGAGCTAGCCGTCGGAGCCAGGTTCAGGGGACAGGCTTCCTTTTCAACGCTGCAGTCCAACGCCAGGTCGGCGTGTCGGCCCAAAGTCGAGTCCAGATTGCCCGTGATGGCAATGACTGCCGCACCAAGCCGTTTGACGGCAGGCAGTATGGCCATCAATTCCTGGGACTCGCCGCTGTTGGAAATCGCCACCACGACGTCATCGGCCTTGATCATTCCAAGGTCGCCGTGAATTGCCTCGCCGGCATGCACAAAATGCGCCGGGGTGCCGGTGGAGGCCAGCGTCGCGGCAACTTTGCGGCCAATGTGGCCGCTCTTGCCCATCCCAATCACGACCACCCGACCACGTGCACCCAGCATCATCTTGACCGCTTGCGCAAATTGCGCCCCGAGGCGCCGCTTGAGGCCTAGGATGGCTGCCGCCTCGACGTCTAAGGACTCCAGCGCCAAGCGCACGGCTTTGTCCGCGTCAAAGCCAATGTCCTGCGGTGGTCGGTTGGTCATGCCGCCATTTTATAGAGCGGCCCCCGTCTTGCTAGTATGCGGCCATGACCGCGCTCGAACTCACACTGGTTTACCTGCTGGCGGCAGTGCTGGGTGTGGTGGCATGCCGGTCACTCAAATTGCCGCCGATGCTCGGTTATTTGGCGGTCGGCGTGGTGATCGGACCCAATGCGCTTGCCGTGGCCCAGAATTCCGAAGGTATCCGGCACCTGGGCGAGTTCGGCGTTGTGTTCCTCATGTTTGTCATAGGGTTGGAGTTCAACCTCGCCAAACTTCGTGCCATGCGCAGCCTTGTTTTTGGCCTGGGCCTGCTGCAGGTCGCGCTGACCATGATGGCCGCGACGCTCGCGACCCTGTTCATCGCTTCGTTGGCACCCAAGGTCTGGGCAATGAGCTGGCAGACGGCGCTGGCGCTCTCAGGCGCCTTGGCAATGAGCAGCACCGCCATCGTCGTCAAACTCATGGTCGAGCGTCTGGAAATGGACTCGGAGCACGGCAAGCGCGTCATGGGCGTTTTGCTGTTCCAGGACCTTGCAGTGGTTCCTTTGCTGGTGCTGATTCCGGCACTGGGTGCGGCTGGCGAACAGATGGCTGGCGCGCTGGCCCTGGCAGGGCTGAAAGCGACCGCGCTCATCGCGGTTTTGCTGGTCGGCGGCCAACATGCGATGCGCTGGTGGTTGACCCTGGTGGCCAGGCGCAAAAGCGAAGAGCTGTTTGTGCTGAACCTGCTGTTCATCACGCTCGGACTGGCTTGGCTGACGGAACTCGCCGGTCTGAGCCTTGCGCTGGGGGCGTTCATCGCCGGCATGCTGATTTCCGAGACCGAATACAAACACCAGGTCGAGACCGACATTCGTCCATTTCACGACGTGTTGCTGGGCCTGTTCTTCATCAGCATCGGCATGCTGCTGGACTGGCGGCTGGTACTGGAACGCTGGCCGCTGGTGCTGTTGCTCGTCACATTGCCGGTGCTGTTCAAGGCAGTCCTGGTCGCCTTCCTGTCCAAGGGGCTGGGCGCGTCTTGGGGCGTCTCCCTGCGCACCGGTCTGTATCTCGCGCAGGCGGGCGAGTTCGGTTTCGTGCTGCTGACCCTGGCCCAGAAGAACGCGCTGGTGCCGCCGACGCTGCTCAACCCGATTCTTGCCAGCATGGTGCTCTCGATGCTGGCAACGCCCTTCATCATCATGTACAGCAACCGCATCGTGATGAAGCTGGTATCCAGCGAATGGCTCCAGCAGTCGGTCCAGATGACAACCATTGCCCGCAAGTCGATCAACGCCAACAAACACGTGATCATTTGCGGATACGGCCGCAGCGGCCAGAACCTGGCGCGCATACTCGAGGGCGAAGGCATTCCGTACATGGCGCTCGACCTGGATCCCGACCGGGTTCGGCAGGCGGCAGCGGCCGGAGACTCGGTTGTTTTTGGCGACGCGGCCAGGCTGCAGGCATTGATGGCGGCCGGGCTGTCGCGCGCAAGTGCCGTGGTCGTGACCTACGTCGAGGTCCAGGGCGCACTCAAGGTACTGGGTCATGCCCGCGTGCATGCGCCGCAGGTGCCCGTGATCGTACGCACGCGCGACGACCGTGACCTCGAAAAACTTCAGGCTGCCGGCGCGGCCGAGGTCGTACCGGAAGCGATCGAGGGTTCTCTCATGCTGGCCAGCCATGCGTTGGCGCTGGTGGGAATTCCGATGCGCCGCGTTATCCGCGTCGTGCAAGACCAGCGTGACGCGCGCTACAACCTGTTGCGCGGCTACTTCCATGGGTCGGACGACGACTCGGTCGACGACAGGCACCACGAGCGGCTCTCCACCTTCACGCTGCCCATGGGTGCCAGGTCGATCGGCAAACCGCTGGGGCACCTGGCCCTGCATGCCCTGGGCGTGCGGGTCGTCAACCTGAAGCGCAACAGCGGCAAGACGCTGTTGCCTGTGGACGATACGCAACTCCAGGACGGCGATACGCTGGTGCTTTGCGGTGTGCCCGAGAACCTCGCGGCAGCCGAGCAAAAACTGCTCAGAGCACAATAAAACCCATGGCAACTTCCGGGCGCACCATGCAAAACCTGAGCATCAACCAGTACCTGCGCAGCCATATCCGCACAGTGCCCGACTGGCCCACGCCAGGGGTGCAATTTCGCGACATCACCCCGTTGCTGCAGGATGCAAAGGTGTTTCGGGTGTTGATCGACGCTTTCGTACACCGTTACATGGACCGGCAAATGCGTCCGGACGTGGTTGCCGGTCTCGACGCGCGCGGGTTCATCCTTGGCGCCGTCATTGCCTATGAACTCAACGTCGGCTTCGTACCGATTCGAAAGAAGGGCAAGCTGCCGTTCACAACCGTCGAAGAAACCTACGAACTGGAGTATGGCAGCGCCACTGTCGAACTGCATACCGACGCGGTCAAGGCCGGCGACCGGGTATTGCTGATCGATGACCTGATCGCCACCGGCGGCACCATGATGGCGGGAAAGCGGCTGCTCGAAAAACTGGGCGCCAGCGTCACGGAAGGAGCGGCCATCGTCGACCTGCCGGAACTCGGCGGCTCGGTGAAGTTGAAAGCTGCGGGTTTGCCGTTGTTCACATTGGTCGATTTTTCCGGACACTGAGCGCGTCCGGCGGGCTCAGGTGACGATGACGCGTCGCCGGTTGCTGACGACACGCTTGGCCATGATGGCCCCCAAGGCCATTGCAAGGGCCAGCGCGACGGTTGGTTGGCGGTTGGCCAGCTCCGAAAATCGCATCGGCGTCAATGCCCACAACTTGCACGCGCTGGCTGCCTGCACGGTGGCGCTGCGCGCCATGTGCGAAAAGAACCCACCCTCACCAACCACCGACCCGGCGCCAACCGCAGCCAGACGGATCTTGCCGCCCGACTCTTCGTAATGCACGGTCAGCATGCCGGACTCGACAAAATACAGCGTCCGGTCCGCGGCACCTTGGGTAATCAGGATCTGTCCCGGCGCCACCGCGGTAGACTGCATATAGGCGCTCAGCACGGCCCACTGGGCCGGTGTCAACAAGTGGCTCAGCGTCGGATCACTGGGATTGCTGGCGACCGCCTCAAGCAAGGCCTTGATGTCTGGCTTGTCTTGGAACGCCGATGTTGAACTCATGGTGCAAATAGTCCCCCGGAAGAATGCATTGCAGCGAACACCTGGGGCCGGCGCTGGCAACAACAACCCGTCTATTTCCCGATACAAAACCTCGAGAAGATCGCGCCCAGCAAATCGTCGGAGCTGAATGCGCCGGTGATCTCACTGAGCGCATTTTGCGCCAAACGCAACTCCTCGGCCAGCAGGTCCAACATGGGGACCCGGTCCTTCAAATGCGCCTGGGCCGCCTTGAGGTGGTCCTGAACCCTCGCCAACGCCTGGACGTGCCGTTCACGCGCCATGAAAGAACCTTCCGGCACGGATTGCCAGCCGGCGAGTTGCAACAACAAGAGACGCAAGGAGTCCAGACCCTCGCCGGTTTTGGCCGACAGGTAGATCGCGCGCTCCGACGGCGCGTTGTGCTTGCCGCGCACTGCATCCACCTTGTTCCAAACGTCTACCACCGGCAGGTGGCGCGGCAGCCGTGCCTGCAGCGTCGACGCGATGTGTGCATCACCCGCGCGGTAGGCAGCCACATCGTCGGCCGACCTGTGATTGGTCCGGTCCGGCCCGACGCGGGTCAGGTCATGCAAAAACAGGACGACGTCCGCGCCATCGATTTCCGCCCAGGCCCTGGCCACACCCATCTGCTCGATCTCGTCGTCACTGTCACGCAATCCCGCCGTGTCGATCACATGCACCGGGACGCCTTCGATCTGGATCGTCTGCTGGACCTTGTCGCGCGTGGTACCGGCGATGGGCGACACGATCGCCAACTCGGCGCCGGCGAGCGCATTGAGCAATGAGGACTTGCCGGCGTTGGGTTGCCCCGCAATCACCACCTTGATTCCCTCACGCAGCAGCGCTCCCTGGCGCGCCTTTTGGCTGATCTCGCCCAACTTCACCTGCAACACGGACAAGCGCCCGTGGACATCGGCGCGGTGCAATATGTCGACTTCTTCCTCCGGGAAATCCAGTGTCGCCTCCACCAGCATGCGTAGTTCGGTCAAAGCCTGCAGGAGCACGTGGATCTGGGCCGAGAAGGCGCCCGACAGCGATCGACTGGCGCTGCGTGCGGCAGCCTCGGTGCTGGCGTCGATCAGGTCTGCAATGGCTTCTGCCTGCGTCAGGTCGATCTTGTCGTTCAGGAATGCGCGCTGCGTGAACTCGCCCGGCTGCGCCAGCCTCAAACCGATCGGTCCTCCTGCCTGCAGGCATCGCCCCAACAACAAATGCAGTACCACGGTGCCCCCATGGGCGTGCAATTCCAGTACGTCTTCGCCCGTGAAGGAGTGCGGGGCTGGGAAATAGATCGCCAGGCCGCGGTCGATCGGCTCGCCAACGGCATCCAGAAAGGGCAGGTAGGTGGCTTCGCGTGGCCTCAGCGCCCGACCGCACACGGCCAATACGACGCTCGAGACGTCCGCGCCAGACACCCGGACAATCCCGACTGCGCCCCGTCCCGGCGCAGTGGCGATCGCCGCAACAGGGTCCGAATGGCGCGACAACATCTCAACTCACGGCAGGCGACCGCGCGCCCGGCCTCAGAACTTCGGAAGGTTGAATTGTGGCGGCACACCCATACGGGTGTTGATGATCCATTGCTGGGCGATCGACAAGATGTTGTTCGTGATCCAGTACAGCACCAGTCCGGCCGGGAAAAAGAAGAACATGACAGAAAAGATCAGCGGCATGAACCACATCAATTTGGCCTGCATCGGATCCGGCGGAGTCGGGTTGAGCGCCGTCTGCAGCATGGTGGTGAAGGTCATGACCAATGGCAACACATAGAAGGGATCGGGCGACGAGAGATCGTGGATCCAGAGTACCCAGGGTGCGTTGCGCATCTCCACACTCGACAACAGCACCCAGTACAACGCGATGAAGACCGGGATCTGTACCATGATCGGGAAACAGCCACCCATCGGATTGACTTTCTCTTCGCGGTAGATCTTCATCATCTCCTGCTGCATTTGCTGCGGATTGTCTTTCAGGCGCTCGCGCATCTCCATGACCTTGGGGTTGATTGCCTTCATCTTGGCCATGCTGGCGTAGGCCTTGGCGTTGAGCCAGTAAAACGCGATCTTCAACAGCACCACCAGACCCACGATCGACCAGCCCCAGTTCAGGATCAGGCCATGCAGCCGGTCCAGCAGCCAGTACAACGGCTTGGCCAGAATGGTCAGCCAGCCGTAGTCCTTCACGAGTTCCAGTCCCGGCGCCAGCGACTCGAGTACTTTTTCTTCCTGGGGGCCGGCAAAGAATTTCGCCTCGCTGACTTTTGTCTCACCGGGCCCAATCGCGTCGAGCGGCGCGATCATCGTCGCGCGGTAGCAGCAATCGGTGACCGCGGAGCCTATGTCAACGGCGTCCAGCGATATGTCCCTTCGTACGCCGTCAGGCAGGACCCATGCGCTGGCAAAGTAGTGCTGCACCATCGCGACGTATCCATTGGTGGCCTGCTTCTCGAAATCGGCCTTCTTCTTCTTGATGTCGCTGAATTCCACCTTCTGGTATTTCTTGGCTTCGGTATAGACCGCCGGACCGGTGAAGGTCGAGTAGAACGAAGACTCTCCTGGCGGCTTGTTGCCATCGCGCACGAGTTGCAGGTACAGCTGCGGTGAAATCGGGCTGGTCGCGGTGTTGGTCACGGCATGTCTTACCGCCATGTCGTAGGCTCCGCGTCGCAAGGCGTAGGACTTGACCAGTCGCACGGCGCCGACCTCCGCCGATGTGAAGGTCAGCACCAGTTCGTTTTCGCCGTCTTTCAGGTTCCTGGCACCGGTTACCGCCATCGGTGTCTTGTGGGTTGGAAAACCGACGCCGGGCGCCCCCCCGATGAGGCCGGACTGCGCGACGTAAACACGGTCGCTGCTCTCGGTCAACAAGACGAAATTACGGGTCTTGTCGGCCATGTCGTGGTGCTTCAGGAACTCGGTCCGGATCAACGAGCCGCCTTCACTGTCGAAAGTCAGTTTGAGCACATCCGTCGTCACCACGACCTGTTCCCTTGGCGCGGCAGGCGCGGCGGCGGGCAGCACCGGGGCCGCGACACTGGCAGCTTGCCCTGGCAGGACGACCGGCGCCGGCATTGCCGCCGCGCCGGCCGGAACCGCAGACCCGCCAGCCGCGGGCGCGGTGGCCACCGCCACAGGCTTGCCAGCGGTGGGGAAGAACGTCGCCTGCTTGCCGTTATGAATCTGCCACTGGTCCCACAACAAGACCATGGAAAAACCAAAGATCACCCACAGGATGGTGCGGCGAATATCGTTCATGAAGGTTTCTTTTGAGAGGAAAGGGATGTAAGCCGCGTGAACAGCC
>JANLQZ010000515.1:0-2429 GCA_031368125.1 Betaproteobacteria bacterium | reverse complement strand
GTGATCGAGCTGTTCCTGGACGAGGAAAGCCAGCACCTGGCCGGGTTGAGCGAGTTCATCGGCAAGTCGGTGTCGCTGCAGAGCGAGACGGCGATGGGGCAGGAGCAGTACGACATCATCCTGATGTGAGGTTGCGCGGCGCAGGGCGTGGGGCTTGGTATGAATGGCGGTAGGCGGTCGGAGATCCTGGCGATGAGCACCTCCGCGCCCACTGCCAGTGTGCCCAGCGTGTTCGGTGACGACTACCTCTATGGTCGTGACGCCCTGAACTGGCTGCGCAAGGCCTCGCCGCGCGAGCACAACCCGGTGCAGTTCGACGATGCCAGCCGGGCTGCACCGCCTGCAATATGACCAGTCTGGTCAGACTTGGAGAATCCCCCATGGAACACTGGCAACTGCAGGAAGCCAAGGCCCGCATGTCCGAGCTCGTCAAGCGCGCGCAAGCGGCGCCACAGGGCATCACGCTGCACGGCAAGCCGGTGGCGGTGGTGGTGTCGCAATCCACTTTCGACACGCTGTCGCAGGCCAAAGGCTCGTTGCTGGACTTCATGCAGGCCTCGCCACTGGCGGGTAGCGATGAGCCGGCCTTCGAGCGCGAGCGCAGCCGCACGCGCCGGGTGCCCAGGTTGTGAGCCGCCGGGCCGCTCCCAAGGCGAACGCCGCAGCGCGCAGCGTGCAGGCTTTCCGATGAGTTATCTGGTCGATACCAAGGTGCTGTCGGAGCTGCGGCGCAAGGCGCCGAACAAGGCTGTGCAAGGCTGGTTCGCCCAGCGACCGGCGAGCACGCTCTTTCTCAGCGTGCTGACCTTGGGCGAAATCCGCAAAGGCATCGAAGCCGTGGCCGACGCCGAGCGGCGAATGCGGCTGAACGACTGGCTCGAAGCTGACCTGCCGGCATTCTTCACCGGCCGCATCCTGGGCATCGACACTGCCGTGGCCGACCGCTGGGGCCGCATGGTGGCGGCAGCCGGCCGGCCGCTGCCGGCCATCGACAGCCTGCTCGCCGCCACGGCCGCCCAGCATGGCCTGGTGCTGGTGACGCGCAACGTGCGCGACTTCGCGGGCCTGCCGGTGCAGCTGCTGGACCCGTGGGCGGCGGCCCCGACATGAGCTGATGTGATGTGATGCAGGGCGCCTACCTGACGGTGCCACTGCCGTTCCGAAGACGTACCAGGACAGAGGGGCCGACATTCGCGTGGGTGTCTGAGAGCTTCGTGCCGCACGCTCACCAGGCCAAGGCCTTTGCCCGGCTCACGGGCGAGGCTGCCCGTTCGGCCCTGGTGGCCACCGGCGCAGGGTCTGGCAAGACGAAAGCCTTTCTCTTCCCGATCCTTGAGCATTGCCGACTGGCGCGGGCGGAAGGACGCACAGGTATCAAGGCGGTGATCCTCTACCCGATGAACGCGCTGGCCACCGACCAAGCCGCGCGGCAGGCCAAGGCCATCGTCATGACACCCGAACTGCGAGGGCTGTGCATGTGACCGGTGTGTTGATCGCCAGCCGCTTGCACCACGAGAACCTCGTCGGCGCCATGGTCAGCGGACGCAAACCCGCGCGTCCCGAGGACGGCGTGCGCAGCGCCTGGCGCAGTGTGGCGGCCCTGATGCTGGTGGCGGTGCTGGGCTTCTGGTGGCTGCAGTGGCAGACCGCGCCGGCCGGTGGACTCGCAGGCACACCCGCGGCATCGGCCAGCGACCACGACCGCGACGACGATCGGGTGCGCACGCAGGTTCCATAATCGTCCAATGCGTATTCTGCTGGCCGAAGACGATCCACTGCTCGGTGACGGCCTGCGCGCCGGCCTGCGCCAGCTCGGTTTCCAGGTCGACTGGGTGCGTGATGGCGAGGCGGCCGAGCGGGAACTGCGCGCCGAGCCCTATGCCGCCGCGGTGCTCGACCTGGGTCTGCCGCGCAAGGACGGCATGGACGTGCTCGCCTCGGTGCGGAAGTCCGGAGTGCACCTGCCCATACTGGTGCTGACGGCCCGCGATGCGGTACTCGAGCGCATCCGCGGGCTCGACCATGGTGCCGACGACTATGTGGTCAAGCCGGTCGACCTGGACGAACTGGCGGCACGGCTGCGCGCGCTGGTGCGGCGCGCCCACGGCCGGCCGCAGGAGCGACTCACGGCGCAGAACGTGGTGCTGGACCCGGCCGCGCGGTCGGTGCAACTGTGCGGCGTGCCGGTGCCCCTGTCGACGCGCGAATTCGACATGCTGCACGCGTTGATGCTCAATGCCGGTCGCGTGCTCTCGCGCGGGCAGATCGAACAGCACCTGTACAGCTGGGGCCAGGAGGTCGAGAGCAACACGGTCGAGGTGCATATCCACCACCTGCGGCGCAAACTTGGCAGCGCGCTGATCGAGACCGTGCGCGGCGTCGGATACATGCTGCGCGATACGCTGCCGGGGCAGCGGTGACGGGCGCCG
>JANLQZ010000492.1:0-4131 GCA_031368125.1 Betaproteobacteria bacterium | reverse complement strand
ACCGGGCGTGCCGAGGAAATCGCCGCGGTGGCGGCCTTTTTGGCCAGCGATGACAGTGCCTACGTCGATGGGCAATTGATCGCGGCCGATGGCGGCATCAGCAGTACCCATCCGTTCGGCCGATTCGTTCTTTGAGTCGGGTCGCATCATCTTGCGAGGGATCCAGGCATGCCGTACCAGTCCGTCTTCAGACCCGGTTTGTTCACCGGGCAGACCATCATCGTCACCGGTGGCGGAAGTGGGATCGGCCGTTGCACTGCGCACGAACTCGCGGCCCTTGGCGCGACGGTCGTGCTGATGGGGCGCAACGCGGAGAAACTGGCCCAGGTGGAAGCAGAGATTCGCGAGGACGGCGGTGTTGCCTTGTCGCAGGTCTGTGACATCCGTGAAGAATCCATGGTGATCAGTGCCATCGACGCCGTGCTGCAAAAGCAGGGTCGTATCGACGCGCTGGTCAACAACGCGGGTGGGCAGTACCGCACACCGATGAAGACCATCAGCACCAAGGGGTTCGAAGCCGTGGTGCGCAACAACCTCACCGGTGGGTTCATCTTCATGCGCGAGGTTTACAACCGCTGGATGGAGGCGAACGGCGGCGCCATCGTCAACATCATCGCCGACATCTGGCATGGGTGGCCCGAGTTTGCGCATTCCGGCGCAGCACGCGGCGGCATGCTGACCTTGACCGAGACTGCAGCCTGTGAATGGTCGGCAGCTGGTGTGCGTGTCAACTCCGTCGCACCGGGGGGCATTGCATCCAGCGGCTTCGACACCTACGCACCCGAGATCCAGAATCGCCTTTTCGAATATGCCGAGCGCGTGCCGATGCAGCGTTTCGGCACCGAGGCGGAGGTCGCCGCCGCGATCGTGTACCTGCTTTCCCCAGCGGCCGCCTACATCACGGGCACTTGCGTGCGTGTCGATGGCGGTGCACCGAATGCGCGCACCACCTGGAACCTGCAACGCCACCAGAACAGCCAGCCCTTTGAGGGCTTCCACCGTTCCCGCATGCCTGAAGTGCTGGCCCGGGGTCGTCGGGCCGCCACGTCCGAGTGATATCCGCGGACGGGGCGCGACAAATCGACAGATGGACGGCGCAGTGCCCGAACACGATGAACACGCTTTCTGAGCCCCGCGTTTCCCACCTTGTGGCCGACACGTCACAGGATCTGCTGGACTGCAGCCTCGGTGACCTGTTGCGCCGCAACGCTGCGGAAGTGCCCGATCGCGTCGCCTTGGTCGAGGGTATTGCCGATGCATCCCGCCGCCGCCGATGGACCTACCGCGAACTGGTCGATGTCTCGGAGCGCGCCGCGCGCGGTTTGCTCGATATTTTCTCGCCCGGCGAGCGCGTGGCGTTTCTCGCCCCTGACAAGCCGGAGTGGGTGATCCTGCAGCACGCGGTCAGTTTTGCCGGCCTGGTCCTGGTGCCTGTCAACCCTGCCTATACCGCGCGGGAACTGGAGTTCGTGTTGAAAGCCTCGGAGGCGTCGGGCCTGATTTTTGCCGAGACTTCGCGTGGCAAGAATCTTCGGGCACTGGTGGAGCAGGTGCGGCCGCAGCTTCCGGCTTTGCGGGCCACCCTCGCAATGGAGGATCTCGACGCCTTGCTCTCATTGGCGAATCCGGATCGCGCGCTGCCCGACGTGCAGCCCGACCAGACCCTGCAGATCCAGTACACCTCCGGCACCACCGGTTTCCCGAAGGGTGCGTGCCTGCACCATCGCGGTGTGATCAACACCTCGCGTAATGTCGCATTGCGCGCCAATTTTCCGGACGGCGGCGTGTGGCTCAATGCGATGCCGATGTACCACATCGCGGGCGACGTCGTGGCCGAGATCGGCGCCTATTCCAGGCGGGGCACCTTCGTGTTGATGCCCGAATTCAATCCCGGATTGATGCTGGAACTGATCGAGACCGAGCGCTGCATGGCCACGCTCATCGTGCCGACCATGATCCTGGCCCTGCTCGACCACCCCGATCGCCCGACGCGCGATTGCTCCAGCCTGAGGACGATCCTTTCCGGCGCCGCCAACGTCCCTGCCGCCCTGGTGCGCCGGGCGCAGGACACGCTGGGTTGCCAGTTCTGCATCATCTTCGGTCAGACGGAGAGTAATGGGCCGATCACACTCACCTCGCCCGACGACTCGGTCGAGGACCAGACCACGACGGTCGGGCGCCCACTGCCGAATGTCGAGGTGAAGATCGTCGACCCGGTGACCGAGGCGCTGGTGCCGGTCGAGACGGTGGGAGAAATCTGGGTCCGGGGCTACCAGACCATGACCGGTTATTTCGGACAGGCCGAGGCATCTGCCTGCACCATGCGCCCCGATGGATGGCTGCGCACCGGTGACCTCGGCACCATGGACGCGCGCGGTTACCTCAAGATCACGGGGCGCCTGAAGGACATGATCATCCGTGGCGGCATGAACCTCTATCCGAAGGAGATCGAGGATGTATTGTTCGACCATCCCGAGGTATCGCAGATTTCTGTCCTGGGGGTTCCGGATGAAAAATGGGGTGAGATCGTGGCTGCGGTGATTCTTCCCAAGGACGGCCGCCAGCCGCCATCGGTCGACCGATTGTTCCAGCATTGCCGCAAGAACCTGTCGCCACAAAAGACGCCTGAACTCTGGTTCTTCGTGGACCAGTATCCGATGACGTCCACCGGCAAGATCCAGAAGGCGGAGCTCTTGAAGCTCATCGCCGACAAGAAGATCATGCCGGTCGAGTGGGTCCGGCCCCAGGTCCGGTCCGCCCTGGCTTGACCCCTTGACCGAGGTCTGTATGACGTCCAACCACACCGAACGACGTGTTGCCCTGATCACCGGAGCCGCAGGAGGCCTGGGTGGCGCTATCGCCCAGGAACTTGCGGACAAGGGTTTCGACCTGGTCCTCAACGACCTGCTGGAAAACGACATGCTGCGCCAGCGCTGCGCCATCCTGGAAGCGCGGGGTATCCGTGCCCGGCCCGTGGCGCAGGACATTGCGCAGGTCGATGCATTGGCGGCCTTCGTCGACAAGGCGCATGGCGTCTTCGGGCGACTCGATTGCCTGGTCAACAATGCCGGCGTGTCGGTGCTTTCGCGCGGTGACATCCTCGACGTGTCGCCCGAGAGTTTCGACCGCTGCATCGCGGTCAATCTGCGCGCCCAGTTCTTCCTCACCCAGGCCTTCGCACGGCGCATGCTGGCTGAACCAGCCACTGTGGCGCCCGACAAGCGGCGCACCATCATCACGATCACTACGGTTGCGCTGGACCACATGGTCGGCACGGTATTGGCGGAATACTGCGTCTCCAAGGCCGGCTTGTCGCACATGGTCAAACATTTCGCCGCACGTCTCGTGGGCGAGGGCATTGACTGCTACGAGGTTCGGCCAGGAATGATGTCGACCACCATGACCCGTTCATCGAGCGCCAAGTACCAGGCGCTGATCGAGTCCGGGTTTGTGCCGGCGCGGCGCTGGGGCGAACTGTCGGATGTCGGGCGCGCCGTCGCGGCATTGGCCGACGGCTGTTTCAACTATGCCGTGGGACAGACGATTTCCATCGACGGCGGAATGGCCCTCAAGACGTTCTGACATTGCGTCGCCCGCCGTTCCGGACCGGCGTGTAAGTCGGCGATGCGGCGTTCAGCCGGCCGACTTGCCGAACTCGGAGGGGCGCCCGAGGTACGAGTGCTGCAACGTGGCGTCGCCGCGCAGGCTGTTGCCGGGTCCTTCCGCGCGCACGTGGCCGACCGCCATGACGTAGCCGTAGTCGGCGATCTGCAGCGCCTCGTCGGCGTGTTGTTCCACCAGCAGGATCGTCAGGCCATCGCGTCGCAGCGTCTGCAACACTTCGAAAATGCGCTCCACGACCATGGGCGCGAGGCCCAGCGATGGCTCGTCCAGCAGCAGCAGCTTCGGGTCGGACATCAAGGCGCGCCCGATGGCCAGCATCTGCTGCTCACCGCCACTCATGGTGCCGGCGCGTTGGCTCACGCGGTCTTTCAGGATCGGGAACAGCGCGTAGACGTAGTCGAGTCGGCGTTTGTAGTGGGCCTTGGCGTCGCTGCCGCGCGACAGGCGGTGAAATCCGAGGTCCAGATTCTCACCAACGGTCAGCGGAGCGAACAACTGCCGGCCTTC
>JANLQZ010000443.1:0-7606 GCA_031368125.1 Betaproteobacteria bacterium | reverse complement strand
GTAATACTGGACATAGACCACACCGTTTTCCTTGTCTGACAGTTCCAGCGCGCGCAACTCGCGCAGGCTCATCGCGCTGGCGGACGACAGAGCTAGACCACACACTGCCGCAACCACGAGCCATGACGTCCGCCACCGGGCTTGGTCAGGGGCAAGCATCAGGTGTTGCACTTGCCCGGCTTTCATCGGAACCTCATTTCTGCCGCCAACGCATGCGCCTGCAGGCCCTCGCCATAGGCCAGTTCGGCGGCGACCCGTCCCAGCCGGCCGGCACCGACCTGGCTCACCTCGATCAAGCTGCTACGCTTCTGAAAATCGTAAACGCCCAGCGGACTGGAGAAGCGCGCTGTCGATCCGGTCGGCAAGACATGGTTGGGACCGGCACAGTAGTCACCCAGGCTCTCGCTGGTATACGCACCAAGGAATATGGCGCCCGCGTGTCGGAGCAGCGGCTCCCATTGGTGCGGGTCGGTGCTGCTAACCTCCAGATGCTCGGGCGCGATCCGGTTGCTGATGGCGCAAGCTTCCTCCATGCTGCGGGTGTGCACCAGGGCGCCGCGGCCGTTCAATGACGCGGCGATGATGGCGCGCCTCGCCATCGAGGGCAACAAGCGGTCGATTTCAGCCTGCACACGGTCTATGTACCCGGCGTCAGGACACAACAAGATGCTTTGTGCCAGTTCGTCGTGTTCGGCCTGGCTGAACAGATCCATGGCCACCCAGTCAGGTGGCGTTGTTCCGTCGGCCAGCACCAGGATTTCGCTTGGACCGGCGATCATGTCGATGCCGACGGTTCCAAAGACGCGCCGCTTGGCCGCGGCAACGTAGGCGTTGCCCGGTCCGGTGATCTTGTCGACCTTGGGAATGGTTTGCGTCCCAAACGCCAGCGCCGCAATCGCCTGCGCCCCCCCGATCGTGAAAGCGCGCGTGACACCCGCCACATGGGCTGCCGCCAGCACCAAGGGGTTGCGTTCACCGGTGGCGCTGGCGCCCGTCTTAGGCGGCGCGGCGGGAGTAGGCACCACCATGACAATCTCGCCGACTCCAGCAACATGCGCCGGGATCGCGTTCATCAGGACAGACGATGGATAGGCCGCCTTGCCACCGGGAACGTAGATGCCGACCCGGTCAAGCGCAGTGACTTTCTGCCCCAGCAATGTGCCGTCTTCGTCGCGGTAGCTCCAGCTCTCGCCACAGGCCCGCTTTTGTGCTTCATGGTAGGCGCGCACGCGCTGCGCCGCAAAGCGCAGGGCATCGCGTTGCGCCGCCGGGATGTCGTCAAAGGCCTGTTTCAATGCATCCTGGTGCAACTCGAGCGCGCCCACGGACGCGGCCCGAACCGAGTCAAAACGCGCCGTGTAGTCGAGTACGGCCGCATCACCACGTCGTGCCACGTCGGCCAGGATTTCCGCCACGCGCTGCTCTATCGCCGCGTCCACCGCACCAGACCAATGCAGCCGTGCGCTGAACTCGGCCTCGAAAGTGCTGCTGGCGGTGGAAAGCCGCGCCGGTGAAGCTGTCGATGTCATCATGGACCGTGTGGAATGCTAGGAGTCGACCGCCGCGCGCAGCGAATCGATGATATTGCGGATCGGCGCTTGCTTGAGCTTGAGCGCCGCCTGGTTGACGACCAGGCGCGCGCTGACGTCCATGATGTGCTCAACCTCGACCAGATGGTTCGCCTTGAGCGTGCTTCCGGTGGAGACAAGGTCCACGATCGCGTCCGCCAGCCCGGTCAGGGGCGCAAGTTCCATGCTGCCATAGAGTTTGATCAAGTCCACGTGCACACCCTTGGCCGCGAAGAACTCGCGCGCGATGGCGAGGTATTTGGTCGCGACTTTCAGCCGCGAGCCCTGCTTGACGGCGCGGGTGTAATCGAAGTCGGTCCGCACCGCGACGCTGATGCGGCAGCGGGCGATCTGCAGGTCGAGCGGCTGGTACAAGCCCTCGCTGCCGTGCTCGATCAGCGTGTCGCGACCAGTAATGCCTAGATCAGCCCCTCCGTACTGGACATAGGTGGGCACGTCCGTGGCCCGCACCACCAACACACGCAGACCCGGTTGGCTGGTCTCGAGGATCAGCTTTCTCGACTTCTCGGGGTCGTCCAGCACCTGGATTCCCGCGGTGTCGAGAAGCGGCAATGCTTCTTCAAGGATACGGCCTTTGGACAGGGCAAGCGTAATCATCGCGGCCTCTTCAGGTATGCAGGCGCTCGATGTCCGCACCAATTCCGCGCAGCTTGGATTCCATCTGGTCGTAACCGCGGTCAAGATGGTAGATGCGATCGATCAGTGTCTCGCCATCCGCCACCAGGCCGGCAATGACCAGGCTGGCGGACGCGCGCAAGTCGGTCGCCATGATGGCCGCTCCGGACAGTCTTTCCACGCCCTCGACCACGGCGAATTTGCCTTCCACCTGGATCCGCGCGCCAAGACGCACGAGTTCGTTCACATGCATGAAGCGGTTCTCGAAAATCGTTTCGGTCACCGTGGCGCTGCCGGTGGATATGCAATTGAGCGCCATGAACTGGGCCTGCATGTCGGTCGGAAAGCCGGGGTACTCGGTGGTGCGAAATGCCTGTGCCTTGAGCCGGCCATGTGACTGGACACGGATCCCGCCCTCGACGGCGGTGATTGTCGCGCCCGCCGCACGAAGCTTCTCGACCACCGCTTCGAGGTGATCGGCGCGTCCGTGCGCCAGCACAACGTCACCACCGGTCGCGGCGACCGCGCAGAGAAAGGTACCCGCCTCGATCCGGTCCGCGACCACGCGGTGGCGACAGGCATGCAGCGCGTCGACGCCTTCGACATGGATATGGCTGCTGCCATGCCCTTCAATTCTGGCGCCCATGGCGATCAGCATCTCGGCGAGGTCCGTGATCTCAGGTTCCTGGGCCGCGTTCTCGAGCACCGTATCGCCTTTGGCCAACGCGGCGGCCATCAGAAAATTCTCGGTGCCGGTCACCGTCACCATATCGGTTGCAATGCGGGCCCCGGTCAGCCGGGTCAGGCCGGGGCGCAGTTTGGCGATGATGTACCCATGCTCCACCACGATCTCGGCGCCCATGGCGGTCAGCCCCATCAAATGCTGGTCCACCGGCCGCGAGCCGATCGCACAGCCGCCCGGAAGCGACACCGTGGCTTCGCCAAAACGTGCCAGCAGCGGCCCCAGCGCCAGCACCGACGCGCGCATCGTCTTGACGAGGTCGTAAGGCGCCTCCGGTGAAGTCAGGCAACTCGCATCGACCCGGACCACACCGTCGTCATTGCGCTCGACCGCGACACCCATGTTGCGGATCAGCTTGACCATGGTGGCCACATCCTGCAGGCGCGGGACATTCTCCAGCGTCACCGGTTGCGCCGTGAGCAGGCAGGCGCACAGTTCCGGCAGCGCAGCATTTTTTGCGCCCGAAATCGGCACCACCCCGTTGAGCTGGCGGCCGCCCCGAATCAACAACTTATCCATGGGCCTTCCATTCCGAGGGCGTGAAGGTCTTCATCGACAAGGCATGCACTTCATCGGTATGCATCTTTTCTCCCAGAGTGGCATACACCAGCTTGTGGCGCTGCACCGCACGTTGGCCTTCAAACTCGGACGAAACAATGGTCGCGTACCAATGCCGGCCGTCGCCTTCCAGCACACAATGCTGGCAGGCAAGGCCGGACAAGATGATGGATTTGAGTTGGTCTGCGGTCATGAAGGCTCCTGTCAGCTCCGGATCTTGTACCCGATTCGCAGCAGATTCACCGCGATCGCACCAGCGGCCGCCAGCGCCGTGGCCACGATACCTAGGCTGAGCCAGGGCGAGACGTCGCTTGCGCCGAAGAAACCATAACGGAATCCATCGATCATGTAGAAGAATGGATTGAGGTGGCTCACTCCCTGCCAGAACGGCGGCAGCGACCGGATCGAGTAGAACACCCCGCTTAGGAAAGTCATCGGCATGATGACGAAGTTCTGGAACGCAGCGAGCTGGTCGAACTTCTCTGCCCACAACCCCGCGATCAGCCCCAAGGTGCCCAGAAGGGCGGCGCCCAGCATGGCAAAGACAAGAATCCAAAGGGGCGCCACGAAACCGGGACGGGTGAACAGGAAAGTGGCGATGAATACACCCGCCCCAACCATCAGCCCGCGCACGACCGAGGACGCCACGTAGGCAAAAAACCAGCTCCAATGCGACAGAGGCGTCAGCAGCAGAAACACCAGGCTGCCCATGATCTTGCTCTGGATCAGGGACGACGAGCTGTTGGCGAAGGCGTTTTGCAGGATGCTCATCATCACCAGGCCTGGCACCAGGAACGCGGTGTAGGAGATGGTGTCGTAGACCTTCACATGGTCTTCGAGTACATGGCCGAAGATCAGCAGGTACAGGATGGCAGTCAGCACTGGTGCTGCGACCGTCTGGAAACCAACCTTCCAAAAACGCAGCACTTCCTTGTAAAACAGGGTTTCCCAGCCAGTCATGCGCAGCCCGGGCAATACCGCCGTACGCCGGCAAGGCCGCGGGCACAGTGACTCATGCCGCGACCCCGTTCACGCTGTCACGGTGTTGTGTCATGACGTCAAGGAATACGTCTTCCAGGTCTGCCTTGCGGATCTCCACGTCTTCGGCATGAAGACCCGCCTCACGCACGGCACACAGATAATTTTCTATTTCGAGCGCGTCGTGCGCCGGAAACTGGACGATCCGCCCCGTGATGCGCGCCTTGTCAGCCAGCGCAGTGGGCAACTCGGCATCCAGCTTGAACCGCAGGACATTGCTCGACGCGGCCTTGAGCAGTTCACTCGTGTGATCGAGCGCCACCACCCGACCCGACTTGAGCATCGCGATCCGGCCACACAGTGCCTCTGCCTCTTCGAGGTAGTGGGTTGTGAGCAGGACCGTATGGCCCTGTTTGTTGAGTTTGGCAATGAAATGCCACAAGGTCTGGCGCAACTCGACGTCCACACCGGCCGTGGGCTCATCGAGCACGATCACCGGCGGCTTGTGCACCAGTGCCTGCGCCACCAGCATGCGCCGCTTCATGCCGCCCGAGAGTTGGCGCATGTTGGCGCCGGCCTTGTCCGCAAGTCCCAGACTGTCGAGCAATTCGTCGATCCAGGCATCGTTGTTGCGGACCCCGAAATACCCCGACTGAATACGCAATGCTTCGCGAACATTGAAAAACGGGTCGAACACCAACTCTTGCGGTACCACGCCGAGCTTGCGTCGCGCCGCAGCGTAATCGCTTTGCACATCGCTGCCCAGCACCGAAACAGTGCCCTGGCTGGCGCGCGTGAGACCGGCCAGGATACTGATCATGGTGGTCTTGCCAGCCCCGTTCGGACCCAACAAGCCGAAGAACTCCCCCTGCTCGATGTCCAGGCTGACACTGTCAAGTGCTAGAAATGGGGTGCCCCTGGGGCCGCGGGACGAAGGATAAGCTTTGGATACCGACTGAAACGAAATGGCTGGCATGGGAGTCTGCCATTTTAACGGGTCGGGTCAAGCCGCCGGCAGCAACTCGCCAATCCCGTATAGCGCCGCCAGGTCACGGAGGCGCTCCGGCATCGCGCGGATCGCCAGTCGCTTGCCAAGCGACAGGCTCTCGCGGCGAAACTCGAGCAGCACCGCCAACGCTGACGAATCGAACCGGTCCAGCGCACTCGCGTCGACAACCACTGTCGATTCAGGCTCCGAACGCAGGCCCTGCACCAGCATCTGCAGGCAGGCCGTCGCGTGAACCCGGGTCAAATCAACCGGCAGCACCAACACGGTCAAACCTTCTTGCTGGCATTGGCTTTGTTGCGGTCGGTCAAGGTACTGATCAGTCCGTCGATGCCCTTGGCATTGATCTCTTGCGCGAACTGGCTCCTGTAGGTCTCCACCAGCCATACGCCCAGGACGTTCAGGTTGTAGATCTGCCATCCGGCGCCCTGTCCGGGTGATTTTTCCAGGCGGTAGTCGAGCTGGATCGGGTCCCCGCGGCCCTTGACCTCGGTGCGAACCACAACCTCCTTGTCTTCCGGGGATGCGCGCAATGGCCTGACCACGATGATCTGGTCGCTGATTTGCGCCAGTGCCCCGGCGTAGGTGCGCACCAGCAAGGTCTTGAATTCGTCCTGCAATCGCTTCTGCTGCTCAGGGGAAGCCTGGCGCCAGAGCGGGCCGACCGCCGAGGCCGTCATGCGCTGGAAGTTGACGTTGGGCATGATCTTCTGGTCGACCAAGGTGATGATCCGGGAAACGTCGCCGGACTGTATCGATTTGTCGCCCTTGATGCCATCGAGCACCTCTGCCGACAGGCGCTTGATCAAAACATCAGCGGCTTCATCGGCTGCACGGGCTGGCACGGCAAACAATAGCGCCGCGGCGCCCAAGGCAAGCAGGAACAAGCGGCTCAGATATCGGCGTTGCATGGTGGAACTTTCAATGGGGCATGACGGCTTGGCAGGTTGTTAACGTTTCATACCGGCTGGCGGCTGACCGGCCAAGCCCATCGCCAAAAAACTTGGCGCGAAACCCGGGCATCCTATGGTTTTGCCGGCTTGCCATCCAAGGTTTCATCCGGCGGCTCGCCATCAAACACCGCGTTGCGGCGGCGTTGGAGAAACGCGTCGCGCGCAAAGCTGTATTTGTCCAGGGCGACCTCGTCGAGTGCGGTACTGACACTCAGCAAACCGGTCCTGACGTCGAGCAGGTCCAGCACCCTGAGCGCGTTGCGTGTCGACGTTTCGTTCACGTTCGAGACCACACTTCCCTTTATGTCCACCGGCATGGCGACGGCATCGCGCAGCGTGGACGGGCCGAAAAACGGCAGCACGAGGTAAGGACCGGGCGGCATGCCCCACCAGCCCAGCGTCTGGCCAAAGTCCTCCTGGTGCCGCTCGATGCGCGCTTCGCTGGCGATATCAAGAACACCACCAATTCCCATGACGGTATTCACGCTGACACGCATGAAGCTGTCGGCGGCGGCGACTCCCTTGAGTTGCAGCAGGTTGTTGACAAAGGACCAGGCGTCTTCCAGATTGTTGAAGAAATTGCCGACCCCGGCGCGAACGAATGCCGGCGTCAGATCCCGGTACGCAGTCGCCGCGGGTTTGAATATGACCCGATCAACGTCATCGTTGAAAGCAAAGACGCCGCGATTGAACGGTTCGAACGGGTCTCGCGGGTGCGCATCGGGATTGGTCGCGCAACCATGCAGCGACAACACCGCCAGAGCGCCACACAGGGTGCGCAGTGCGGACTGGCGCAACACCGGTTGCCATGAATCAGATTTCATTTCTTGTCCTTGCTTCCCGGCGATGCACTCGCGTCGGCAGCTTTGCTGTACAGAAACTGGCTGATCAGATTCTCGAGCACAACCGCCGATTGGGTGCTGGAAATGGTATCACCGGGATCGAGCGGCTTTGCGTCTGCTCCGGGCTCCAGACCCAGATACTGCTCGCCCAGCAAACCGCTGGTCAGGATCTTCAATGAACTGTCCTTTGGAAACACATAACGGCGCTCCATGGCCAGCGTGACCCTGGCCTGAAACGACTTGTCGTCGAAGGTGATCGACTCGACCCGGCCCACCAGCACACCGGCGCTGCGTACCGCAGCCTTGGGCTTGAGCCCGCCCAC
>JANLQZ010000428.1:0-2521 GCA_031368125.1 Betaproteobacteria bacterium | reverse complement strand
ACCCGGGCGCAGGTTCTCGATCAGCACATCGGACCTGGAAACCAGTTGAAGCAGCGTCTTTCGCCCCTCAGCGGATGCCATATCCAGGGCCAGCGATCGCTTGTCGGCGTTCTGGAACGTGAAGAACACACCCTGCCCGTTACGCGCCGGCGGCCAGCGCCGCACGGCCTCGCCTTCCGGCGGCTCGACCTTGATCACGTCGGCGCCCAAAGCCGCCAGCAGGCGAGAGGCCACCGGCGCAGTGGTGTAGTGCCCGATCTCGAGCACGCGGATGCCTGCCAGCGGCAGCCTGGACGGCGGATCGCGCCGGGCAAGTGGTCGAGAGGCTCGCGCCAGTGCCCGGACCTGTACGCGATCGGCGTCCTTTGCGCTCACGCTGGCCAGCACCCGGCCCGGCGTACCGGTCATGCGAAACGGTGAGCCCGGCAACTTGATGCCGCGGCCACTGGCCGGGTCGAGCGCATCGAACACCATGTGCCGATGCTGCAGATTGGCTTCCCGCGGATACCCATCCAACGGCGCGACCGGGCCACAGGGAATGCCCTGCTCGGCCAACAGCGCCACGCACTGCGCGATCTCGCGTGCGCAGGCCCAGGCCTGCACGATCGCGTCGACCTCCCGCGCATGGGCGACGCGCTCCGCGTTCTTCGCCAGATGGGCAGGCGGCTCCTGCCCAGGTGGGTACATCAGTGCGCACAGACGCTGCCACTGCTCGTCGTTGCCGGCGCACAGCAGCACCCAGCCGTCGCTGGCGCGGTAGACGTTCCAGGGTGCGGCCATGGTGTGGCGGTTTCCCACGCGCGTCGCGGCTGCACCGGACATCCCGCACATGGCCGGTGCAAGAAACGAGGTCATGGCGCTGAAGGCCACGTCGTAGAGCGCGATCTCCACCGGCGAAGCCATGCCGTCGCGGCGCTGGCGCAAAGCGGCCAGCACGCCCGCGGCCGCGTAGATGCCGGCCAGTTGCTCGATGAGCGGCAGCGCGATCGCACGCGGCGGGCCGTCGCTGGCGCCCGTGCATTCCATCACACCGGTCAGTGCCTGGATCTGTTCATCGGTGGCGGCAGGGCCCGGGCGCATCGACAACGGGCCGGACGACCCGAATGCCGTGACGTCGCAGACGACCGCACCCCTCGGCATGCCGGCCCACGGCGATGCGCCATACGCGGCGGTGTCGGCGTCGCTGGAGAGCAGCAGAACGTCGCAGCCTGCGGCCCGTTTTTGCAGCAACGCGCACTCAGCGGTATCCCGCAAATCCACCGCAAGGCTAAGCTTGCCGGCTGCGAACTGTTCACGGCAGGCCCATTTCGGCTGGCCAAAGTCTCCCGGGTGCACGGCTTCGACGAATACCACGGTCGCGCCGAGCTGGGCCAGCAGCGAGCCAGCCACCGACGCACCCACGCGCGAGCCGTATTCCAGCACGAGGATCCCATGCAGGGCGCTGGCATCCGCGCCCGGGGCGTTGTGCGGGATGTTGGCCATCTGCCGTCCCTACTCCAGCTTCAGGCCCAGGTCCTTGATGATGGGAGCCCAGGTGGTGGTCTGCTCCTCCACCGTCTTGCGCGCCTCGGGGAGCGTGGTACGGGTGGGGACGAATGAAAGGCTTTGCATGCGTTCGACCACCTCCTTGTCCTGCAGCACGCGGTCCAGCGCGCCGTGCAGGCGCTCGACAATCTCGCGTGGCGTCTTGGAGGACACCGCGAGCACATACCCGACTCCGCCGTTGACCCCCTTCATACCCATGTCTTCCATCACCGGCACGTCGCGCAGCAGCGGACTGCGCTTGACGCTGGCCACCAGTACCGGCCGCACGACGCCACCGTCCACCTGCCCCTTGACGCCACCGATGGCCAACGAGGCGGCATCGATATTGCCGCCCAGCAGATCGTTCACGGCCGGTGCGGTCCCCTTGTAGGCCACGTGCGTAACCGGGAAGTTGTTGAGCTTGCCCAGGGTCAGGATCACCAGGTGGCCGGCGCCGCCGACACCGCCGGAGCCGACATTGATGCCACCCGGCCGCGTCCGTGCCATGGCCACCAGGTCCGCAAAGCTGCGCACCGGTGAATCCTTGCGCACGATGATGATGCTCGGCGTCTCGGCGACACCACCGATGTAGGTCAGGTCGTCCATCGGGTCATAACCCAGGTTCTGCGCCATCAATGGGAAGGTGCCCACCGTGGTCGGCATGATGCCGATGGTGTAGCCGTCGGGCGCCGCGCGCGCCACCGAGCGGTTGCCCACGTTGCCGGAGGCACCAGGGCGGTTCTCGATGATGACCGGCTGGCCGAGCTGTTCCGACAGCTTGTTCTGGATGGCGCGCACGATGTTGTCGGTGGTGCCGCCCGGGGTGTAGGGCACCACCAGCGTGATGGATTTGGAAGGATAGGATTGGGCGCGTGCTGGCAAGACCCTTGCCGCGCCAAGGGCGAGCGCCAACGTAGACAGGCGTTGGAACGCGGCGCGGCGATTGAGATGGCTGGACATGCTGTGACTCCCGAAGTTGGTTTGCGCGGATTGAAGT
>JANLQZ010000281.1:0-6984 GCA_031368125.1 Betaproteobacteria bacterium | reverse complement strand
CGCTGGAACTCCGGCAGCGAGCGCGGAAACGGCAGATCGCCTCGTTCAAGCACGTCGATAACCATGGTTGCCCCAAGGTTGCGCAGATGCTCACCATACTACCGGTAGTGGGTTTGGGTGACAACCGGATAAGCACGGTTCAAACTACGGGCACACACACCACGGGCTTTCTTTCCCCCCAAATGTCAAAGGTCGCGCTCTTGACATTCGTCGCGGCAACAGCGCTGTCGACGCCGGCCATTGCTTTTGACGGCTGGCATCTTGAGTCTTCCACGACCATTCCCGGCAAAGGCTCGGCTTGGGACTACGTCTCGCTGGACGCCACCAACAACCGGCTGTTCCTTGGCCGCCGGGGCGCGGGCCTGCAAGTGGTCGATATTGCCACCGGCAAAATGGTCAAGGTGATTGGCAACACAGCCGCGGACAGTTCCAACGGCGCCACGCTGATACCCGAGTTCGATCTGGGCGTTTCCTACAACGAAAACGGCACGTTGACCCCATTCAAGCTGTCAACCCTGGAAGCCATGCCCAACATCAAACTGGGGGAAGAGCTTGATGCGACCCATTACGACCACGCAACCAAGCGCATTGTGGTGAACATGGCCTCGGGAAAGGACGGAACCGAACTGTTGGTGCTCCAGGCGCCATCCCTGCAGCAGGTGGGTTCGATCAAGGTGACCACCAAGAAGCCCGAACACTCCGAGGCCGATGGCAAGGGCAACTACTATGTGGCGTCGCGTGACGAAAGTTCCGTTTATCGGCTTGACACCAAAGAATTGAAAATCACGGCGCAGTGGCCGACCCCAGGTTGCGCGCAGACCAATGGCCTGGCCCTGGACGTGGCCAACAATCGCATCTTTCTGGGCTGCCGTGGCAGCGCAACAGTCAAGCCGTCATTTGCAGTACTGAATGCAGAAACGGGCGCCATCATCTACACCGCGGAGATTGGCGGTGGCAATGACTCGGTGATCTACGACGCGGACTTGAAGCGCATATTCCTGGCCAATGGTGTCAATGCCGTGCTGAACATCTTCGAGCAAGTCGACGCCAATACCTACAAGCCCAGCGAGGCACTGGGCACCCAGGCCGGTGTGCGCACCATGGCCATGCACCCCAAAACAAAGAAACTCTATTCCATGACGGCCGAAGGCAGTGCGGACTACTCCAAGAAAATAACGACCACCGTTTCTCCGTATTACGCCAACACGTTCTTTGCCGACAGGTTCTTTGTGCTGACTTACAGCAAGTAGCGGTGAGGAGATCCATCCGCGGGGGCCGATCCAGCGCGCCGTGGTCTGCCACGCACACCCCCTGAGAATCCGATCTTGGCGAACCCGCCTCGACAGCGGGGCGTCCCAATGGTCGAATTCGCTGGTGATTTCCGCCATAGGCCCAGGCCAGCTTGCCACGAGCCCGCGGTGATTCGCCAATCGATCGTAAGCGTCTAGCGCGGTAGAGGCGCTGCAGGTGATTTTCTATGGCGTGGTGCTGGTGTTGCCCGTCATCATCGGCTACACGGTGTTTGCCTACCGCGTGTTCTGGGGCAAGTCCACGGCCTTGAAGTATTGAGGAAATCCATGAGGGACAGGCCGGCACCGCAATAGAAATTCCGGTGAAGAAGTCGACAAGGCGCAGTCACCGCATCATTCCCACAGCCCCGGCACCGCAACTGACGCTGGCCACCAAAGTCAGGTTCCAGCGCAAGGGCAACCAACCCTGAATTTCATATTTGGGGTAAACCGCACGATCGACTGCGAAGCAAGCCCACAGCAGGCCCGTGAGCGCGAACAGCGCAGGGACGGGACTCGGCAGAGGCGCCATCCATGCGATCAGACCGGGCACCACACCCCAACCCAGCAATGCCGGCGATGGATTGGGCGCATCACGCATGACCAAGCCCCAGTGAATCGCGCCCAGGAAGCTGGCAATGGTTACACCGTAGCCAATCAATGTGCCGCTGCTGACTGCACGAACGTTAGGCAGCGCAGTCGCAGCAGTGCCGTCCCTCGCGGCACTGGAAGCCACCTCGACGGTCCGTCGCCAGCCTCAAGCGTTCCGCACCCCGAGCGCACCTTGTTTTGCCGCACTTGTTTTGCCGCAGCATTGACACGAACCTTCAGGGCGTCGACAATACTGGATGTTTAGACAGTTCAAGGTGTCAACGTGGCCAAGATAGCGATGGAACGCAAGCAGGACCTGTTCGGAACAGGCGAGACGATTGAGGCGCCCAAGCGTCGCTCTGCTGCACTTCGGTACCCTGGCAGCAAATGGTCTCTCGCCCAGGAGATCATTAGCCTATTTGGAGATCACTACCATTACGTTGAGCCTTACTTTGGCTCCGGCGCAGTGTTTTTCTCCAAGCCAGTGAGTCCGCATGAATTAATCAACGACATGAACGGCCTCGTGGTTAACTTTTTTCGTGTCCTGCGAGATCAAACAGACGACTTGCAATTTGCTTTGGAGGCCACTCCATGGAGTCGCGATGAGTACAACCAGAGCCACATTCAAACTGGAGATCCGCTTGAGGATGCAAGGCGATTCGTAACTCGGATTTGGCAGGCGCATGCGTCGGACTTGGCCAAGAAGACGGGCTGGAAGAGTCGAGGTTCGAAGCAGCCTGCGCGCGGAATGTCAGTGCGCTGGCAGCGTGTGCCTTCAGAGCTTGCCGCGATGGCCATCCGGCTAAAGGATGCTGAGATTGAGAATCGCCCGGCCCTTGAAGTCATACGCCGGTTCGCGACCAAGGACACCCTGATCTACGCAGACCCGCCCTACCTCATGGAGACGCGTACACAGAAGATGTATGCGCATGAGATGAGTGTCGATGAGCACCTTGAGATGCTGGATGTTCTCAATTCCCATCCAGGGCCAGCGGTGATCTCAGGCTACGCGAGTTCAGTCTATGACAAGCACCTGCGAGACTGGAAGAAGGTCTCTGTCAAGCCCCCCAAAGTTGAGAAGCAGGCGGACCGCATGGAAGTGCTCTGGGTTAAGGGCTGAACCTACATGTTCTTCTTGGCCCTGAGTCTGGCCAACGCCCGTCTAGGCGTGACCAAACATACGAACCGACTTTTGATGTAGTGACTCCTGAGCCGGCTTAAGCAACTGGAACAGGTTCGAACCATATTTGCGGTTGCGTATCAATGGATAGTATTTGAATTGGCTACCTGAGAGCGCATACCACTCATAAAGGACACCGTCGTGTTCATCAAATCCAACTAATGCCTTGCTTCGGAATTCCCAGCTTGCCGGCTTGGGCAAGATAATTGAATATGAAGATACAAGGTAATCGCGTTGGTAGTCCTTGTCCATCGGCGAGTACATGACAGACAAGAAGACGCTTGCGTTCGCATCCACGACGCGAATTGCTGCATTCTTTCGCTGCATTTGAATCTTCGCTTCAGCAGCAGCTCGCTCATCGGATTGACGTTGGAGGATTGCGGCGCCGAACTTGGAGGCGTACTTATGACCCCTGAAGTGGTCCTCGCTCAAACCCATTTCACGGCAGAGTTTCCAGTCTTTTGCGCTGGCGTTAGCAATTTCGAGGTATGCACGAAGCGTCTTTCGCTTCTTCGAGTCACGGAAGTCTCGAATGTTCTCGGCCTCTTTCGACTTCACTGAGGCTGCGCTCACCACGACACCACCATCCTTATTGATCTCCACAGCAAAGTCATAGTACGACTTGCTTTCGGGGGGCTTCACACCGAACAACTCAGCGAAACAACGTTCTATCTGACGAGAATCGGCGCGCGTGCTCTTGTCCGGATCATCCTCCCTGATGTTGCCGCTTCCATCGCGGTAGGTGCTCAAATACTTCGCAAGTGCGCGCATCTGGTCGGGGGTCGGGTGGTCGGCGCTCAAAACGGCTGTGACATGGATTTCTCTTTTATGTGTCGTGCTTTCCGGCATCGGCCTAGCTTCCTCCGAAGCCGCCCGGCAGGGCGATGATAGGCGGTCAAGGGAGTACATCGTTGCCAGGGTGCAGACGCCGCCTTTGCCCAGCGCTGCCAACCCCTCGCTCAAGCGGAGCGCCAACGGCAGGCCACCAGGCCCGGTCTGGCGATACGCGGTACATTTTCGCCAGCCCGGGCCTGCCGTCGTCGCCCGCTTGGCTCGATAGGCCGGGTCCGCCAGCCATACGGCCATGGCCAGCGAGCCGAAAGGAACCAGCCCACCGTATCCCAAACGCTTCGCCCATTCGGGCGGACCGATACCCGCCGTGGTGCTCATGATCGATCGGAATCTTCTGGAACCTGGGTCAACCCCGTCCCCGGCGGTGTTGCAGCGCCGCTTATTGCGCGATGGCACATCTTTTCCCCGTCCCACCACTGTCCGCACCAGCAATGGCCCTGGGCATCGATGATGCAGGTACCGCTGCCGCAGCAGCGCTCGTCCTCTTGCATGTTTGGATCTCGACTGGTGGTTGACTCGGTGGTGCGGACGGCCGCAGAAACCAAGCCGGTTTGGGTGGTGCGGCAGCTCGACACCATGAATATTTTGACTGCTTCCGGATTTCGCAGCCTGGTTGGAGGACGTTGAATCGACACGACTGCATTGAACGTGTTGGGTGGCGCGCTGGCAGAGTGCGGTCCCTCTGCTGCAAACCGTGCAGGCACTGGGCGCCACGCTGCAGGCGGTGGCCGGTGTCAACTATCCTGACCGCCGGACAAGGTAATTGTCGCCAACCAAGGCGGCCCAGGCCATGGACCGCATCACCGAAAACGACCCCCGCGCCACGGCATGTCTTGCACCCTGCGTCCGGGGCCTTGTTGCGTGGTTGTCGCAGGCCTAGCTGGGCACCAAAACTGGCGCGGATTTCCATCATTGGGCGGCCGACTGCAACCGGCGGGCCGGAGAAGTGGCAAGGGGCTCAGCGCAAGCAGCCTAATATCATGCTGTGATGTCTCCCATATCGCCTTCCACAGCGAAGCTTCGCGGCGCGGTCGCCACCACCGGCTTGGCTCTCGCGATGTTCGCTCCACCGGCCTTCGGGTCCGGCGAGTCCGCACCCGCTGCGAAATCGGACGCGCCTGCAACCGCAGCGGCGCCGGCGCGCCACGCTTCGGCCTCCGCGAGCGTCCCCGGTGCGGCGGCACCGCGACACGCGCTGCCACCCCATCGCCCGGCCTCCGCCGCTCCCAACGAGACGGCCGACGCACGCGCCAAAAGGCTGCAAAGGCTGCATATCGAAAGCTGCCGACGGCGCCCGCAGACCTGCGTGCAGCAACAGTCCGACGCTCATGCGGCTTCTGCGCCGGCGCTTGCCCGATAGCGAAGAGGCGCGTCGCGCGCATGCAAGATGGCGGCGCGCGACGTATTCAAGGAGTGCGCTACCTGTCGACGTCCGACAGGTTGAGCAGCCAGATCCCGCGCCCGTGGGTGGCCGCATAAAGCAGGCGCGTCCCGCTGTCGATGGTCAGCCCGTAGACGGCCACCGGCGGCAGTTTGCCGGCCGCGGACGTGAGCCAGGACGCGGCGCTGCGCGGCAACACGGCCACGCCGAAATCGGTGGCCGCGTAGAGCCAGCCGGTCCGGGCGTCGAACGCAACCCCGGTGATCGGCTGGTCACCCAGCCCGGCACTGCGATCGGTCCAGGTGGCCGCCCCGCTGACGGGGTTGACCAGAACCTCGAACACATGGCCCGGTGTCGTTGGTGTGTAGGCGTCGTAACCGGAGAACGAGACGAAGGCATGCAAGGGGTTCGACGGGTCGACCGCGATGCCGCTGATGAAACGCGTCGGCTGCGCGGCGGTATCGATGCGCGCGAAGGTGGCCCCCGCCGCCGGCCCGTCTGCATTCTTCGACACGAACAAGCGGCCGCGCCGCGTGGCCACCCACAGCGGTGAGGCGGCCGACGGCGCACGGGCGATCGCGACCACGTAGGAGCCGCCCTTGCTCGTGCCATAAGCCGCGCCGGTGAGCCTGGAGCCGCCGAGCGGGACCCAGTCTCCGCATGGCGTAGCCGGGTCGAAGTCGCCGAAGAACTCGTTGCAGTGCGTCTCGAGGTAGGTGCGGTCGCCGCCGTTGTTCTGGGTTCTCCAGACGCGCTGCAGGCCGACGAACCAGGTGCCATTCAGCACCGGGTCGGACAGCACCGGTGCGTAGAAGGACGCGGCTTCGCCGCTGGCGAACAGCGGGTCGGATACCCAGTTCCATCCCAGCACGTCGGTCTCGTTGAAGTTCACGTCCATCGCCGGCCCGGTGTAGGTGTGCATGCGCACCGAGGGCATGACGGCGTTGATGCCCGAGTTGCCGCCATCGCCGCCGACACTCTTGAACCAGCTGTTTTTCTTGCCGCTGTAGGACCAGGTGCCGTTGTCCTGCGTGCCGCCGATCAGGTCCCGGCGCGGGTCCTGCGGGTTGAGCGACACGCTCTGGAACTGCAGTGTCGGCAGGCCGGCGTTCATCGAGATGATCTCGACCGGGATTGCCTTCAACCACAACAAGCAGTTGGCGAGGTCGGTGCCCGAAATGCCGCGGCTCGAACAACCACCAGACGCGTCGGCGAACGCCCCGTCGGTGCGGACCACGCCGCCGTCCGAGCCGATGATGGCGATGTCGGGGTTGCCCGGGTGGAAGACGATGGCATGTTGGTCGGGGTGCATGCCCAGGGGCGCCGGCCCCTGTGTGTCGTTGGTCATGTCGGTGAACTGCACACCGGCATCGGTCGAGCGCTGCACAGTGCGACCGTTCGAGGGCGGCGTGGCGGTGAAGATCTCGTCGTACTGCATTTGGCCGCCGGTCCACACCGTGTCGGGTTGGCCAGGGGGCGACGCCACCACCATGTCATAACTGCACTGTCCGCCGCAGAAGTTGAACGACGAGAAGCCCGGCGTTCCCTGCGTTGAACTGGACAACTTGATCCAGCCGGCATTGTTCACGCCGTTGACGAGCTGGACCGCCGGGACGTTGGCATCGTCGGTACGGTAGAAGTCGGCCTTCGCGGCCCCGGCATCACCAAGGTAGATGCGCAGCCGGCCGTTG
>JANLQZ010000258.1:0-4467 GCA_031368125.1 Betaproteobacteria bacterium | reverse complement strand
GCCGGCATGGACATGGGCATCGTCAACGCCGGCATGGTCGGCGTCTATGACGACCTCGACCCGGGCTTGCGCGAACGCGTCGAGGACGTGGTGCTGAACCGCCGCGCCGACGCCGGCGAACGCCTGGTCGAGATTGCCGAATCGGCCAAGGGTGCGTCGCGCGACGACAGCAAGAAGCTGGAGTGGCGCGGCACGCCCGACGCCCCGGTGGGCGTGGGGCAGCGGTTGTCGCATGCGCTGGTGCACGGCATCACCGACTTCATCGTCACCGATACCGAAGAGGCCTACCAGGAGGTGCTCGCGAAGGGGGGCCGGCCCCTGCATGTGATCGAAGGCCCGCTGATGGACGGCATGAACGTCGTGGGCGACCTGTTCGGCCAGGGCAAGATGTTCCTGCCCCAGGTGGTCAAGAGCGCGCGCGTCATGAAGCAGGCCGTGGCGCACCTGATCCCTTACATCGAGGAGGAAAAGCGCCAGCAGGAGTTCGCAGGCGTTGACGTCAAGACCAAGGGCAAGATCGTGATTGCCACGGTCAAGGGCGACGTGCACGACATCGGCAAGAACATCGTCACGGTGGTCCTGCAATGCAACAACTTCGACGTCGTCAACATGGGTGTCATGGTGCCGTGCCACGAGATCCTGGCCCGGGCCAAGGTGGAGGGGGCCGACATCATCGGCCTGTCGGGCCTGATCACGCCGAGCCTGGAAGAAATGCAGTACGTGGCCGGCGAAATGCAGAAAGACGAGCACTTCCGCATCCGCAAGATACCGCTGCTGATTGGCGGCGCGACCACCTCGCGCGTGCACACGGCAGTGAAGATTTCACCGCACTACGACGGGCCCGTGGTGTACGTGCCCGACGCCTCGCGCAGCGTCAGCGTGGCGCAGAGCCTGCTCTCGGACAACGCGGCCAAATACATCACCGAGCTCAACACCGACTACGACCGGGTGCGCCACCAGCATGCCAACAAGAAGCAGGTGCCGATGTGGCCGCTGGGACGCGCGCGCGCCAACCGCACGCCGTTGGACTGGTCGGGCTACACACCGCCGCAGCCGAAGTTCATCGGCAGGCGACTGTTCCGCAACTTCGACCTGGCCGAGCTGGCGCGTTATATCGACTGGGGCCCGTTCTTCCAGACCTGGGATCTGGCCGGGCCGTTCCCCGCGATCCTGAAGGACGAGCTGGTTGGCGGCGAAGCCGTGCGGGTGTTTTCCGACGGCCAGCGGCTGCTCAAGCGCCTGATCGAAGGCCGCTGGCTCACGGCCAACGCGGTGGTCGGTTTGTACCCTGCCAACACGAACAACGACGACGACATCGCGATCTACACCGACGCCACCCGCACCGAGGTGGCAATGACCTGGTACGGCCTGCGCCAGCAGACCGAGAAGCAGGTCGTCGAGGGTGTGTTGCGCCCCAGCCGTTGCCTGGCGGACTTCATCGCGCCCAGGGACAGCGGCAGCACCGACTTCATCGGCCTGTTCGCGGTGACGGCGGGCATCGGCGTCGAGAAGAAGGAGCAGTACTTTCTGGCCGACCACGACGACTATTCCGCCATCATGCTCAAGGCGCTGGCCGACCGCCTGGCCGAAGCCTTCGCCGAATACCTGCACCAGCGCGTGCGCACCGACCTGTGGGGTTACGCGCCCGACGAGGCGGCGACGCTGGCAGTGAACGACCTCATCGCCGAGAAATACCGCGGCATCCGCCCCGCGCCCGGTTACCCGGCCTGCCCGGACCACAGCGTCAAGCGCGACATGTTCACCCTGCTGCGCTGCGACGAGATCGGCATGACCCTTACGAGCAGCCTGGCCATGATGCCCGCCGCCAGCGTCAGCGGCTTCTACCTGGCGCACCCCGCGAGCAGCTACTTCAACGTGGGCAAGATCGGCGAGGACCAGTTGGCGGACATGGCCCGGCGCTGCGGGATGGAGGCAGCGGAACTGCGGCGGCTGGTGGGGGCGAACCTGTAACGGGCGCGGGCCGTTGGGCGGGAGCTGCCGATTCGGTCTGGTTCAGGATTGGCTGGCGGCAAACGGGTTGACGATGCGAACACCCCCTACGATTTCACCCGCGTGCAGGTCTTCGGTCCACAGTACGTTGCAACCTGCGATCTGCGCGCTGGCCACAATGATCGCATCATAGAACGCCACACTGCGCGTTTGGTGCAGGTCCAACCCGGCGTGGATGATGGCGGGAGTAACCTGAATGACTTCGAACTGCTCGTACAGGTCGAGCTGGGCGCGAACATGCTGCACCGGCAACCGGAGTTTCTTCAGCGCTACGTTGCAGTACTCCTGGAGAACCTGGGTCGACAACACGCCCTGGGCTTCCTCGTAAAGTCGCTTGAGAAGATCCAGCGCCGTGCGCTGCTTGGCTGGCGCATCGCTGGCCTCCGCATAAATCAGGACGTTGGTATCGATGAAGCTGCGTTCGGCCATGGGTCAACGTGTATTGGCTTCATCACGATTGAACTGCCAACTGTTCAACTTGGCGTCGGACTGCAGACAGCGCTCTTCAAATTGAGTCCATTGCTGCCCACGCCGGGCATTCCCCGCAAGTTGTTCCAGGTAGTCGCGCACCACCTGATTCAGACTTTTCCCCATTTTCTTGGCGGCTTCGCGGGCACGCAGGGCGACTTGCTCGTCAACAGAGAGCGTGATGTTCATGAGTAGCCGATCGAATGTCAATATGCAAGTATTATGTGCGCACAGGTCACCTAGGTCAACGTGCGAGACACGTGCGAGACACGTGCGAGACATCGAACAAGCTGTGACGCACCTACGCCACGCCGGGACCACCGGAGTAGGTTTATGCGCCGCACGATGCCTCTCAACCCTGGCCTTGAACGACCTGATCGCTGAGAAATACCACGGCATCCGCCCCGCGCCTGGTTAACCGATCTGTCCGGTCCACATCGTCAAGCTCGACATGTGCGCGCTGCTGTGCTGCGAGGAGATCGGCATGACCTTGGCCAACAGCCTGGCGATGATGCCCGCGGCCAGCGTGAGCATCGGGTCGTGCGCGCGCAGCAGTCGCACCAGCGCCTCGTTGGCCTGCGCCAGCGACGGGCCGCCCAGTGGGTCGGCGCTATAGGCGGGTGCATAACCCGCCTGCAACATGGCTGCATTACGCACCACCAGCGGAGCGTCCAGTTCTTGCAGCCACGACATCAGCAGGGCACGGCTGGGCTTGGCACGCCCGCTTTCCACAAAACTCACATGCCGCTGCGACACCCCCATGCGCAGCGACAGTTCCAGCTGACTCAGGCGGCGCGCCTTGCGCGCCTGGCGCAGGGTGGTGGGCAGGATGTGGGCGGGTGCGTTCACGGACAAATCGAACCACAGCCGCGCGTCGACGCAATGACCTCGGAGGTAATTGCGCACCTGCATTTGGCGCCAGATACTGCCTGCACGATCTTCTGAAAGGCCCCACCATGCAACGCAGTCTGTTGACCATCACCCTGATCCTGTTCGGAGCGCTCAGCGCGGCCGCACTTTGGCAACACGGCTACTGGGGCATCCTCGCGCCGCACTTCCAGAGTCTGGGTGGCGGCCAGGTGCTTGCCGATCTGGTTATTGCGCTCACCCTGGTGATGGTCTGGATTTGGCACGACGCCAAGGCCACGGGCCGCAAAACATGGCCCTGGATCGTCGCCACGCTGGTGTTGGGCTCGTTCGGGCCATTGCTCTACCTGCTGACGCGCAAGGCAACCGCACAGGCAGGCTGAGCCGCCACCCACCGGCGTAGCGCGCAGACGCTGCTGCTGTACCCAGCGAGCGCCTGATACCAAATGATGCGCGATCGTCAGCATCCGTTCGGGCTGAGCTTGGCCTGTCCTGAGCCAGTCGAAGGGTCGAAGCCATTCGGCCCGTCGACCAGCCCAGGGCGTGCGGTTCACATCTTCGATCGCCAAAACGCAGGACGGGTTACGCAGCGGCGCGGTTGCAAAGCGCTGGCGCCATCATGGCGTCGACTGCGTCGCTTTGCCCAGCACCACATGCAGGGCCTGCGGAGTTGCCACCTGTTCGGTGACGGCAAAACCCAGACCCGGCAGATCGATGCCGGTGAACAATGCCTCGCCGGCGCCAAGCAGGACCGGCGCCACGGCCAGGTGCATCTCGTCCACCAGGCCCGCACGCAGGTAGTCGCGAATGGTCGCCACGCCGCCACCGAGCCGCACGTCACGGCCCCCGGCCGCGGAGCGCGCGCGCTCCAGCGCGGCATGGATGCCGTCGGTGACGAAATGGAAGCGGGTGCCGCCGGCCATGTCTATGGGTGCGCGCGGGTGGTGCGTCAACACGAACACCTCGGTGTGGTAGGGCGGGTTGTCGCCCCACCAGCCTTTCCAGCTGTCGTCGGGCCAGGGCCCGCGCACCGGGCCGAACATGTTGCGCCCGAGGATCCAGGCGCCGACGTTGTCGAAGCCGCGCCGGGCGAAATCGTCGTCGGTGCCGGTGCTGCCACCC
>JANLQZ010000216.1:0-5610 GCA_031368125.1 Betaproteobacteria bacterium | reverse complement strand
CTGGTGGTGCAGACGCTAGACATGCCGGGTTACCAGGAACTGGCGCAGCGGCTGTTCACCAGCGACGCCAACGTGCGCAACGTAAAGGCGTTCTTCAGCCTCAAGCGCAGCAAATTCGGCGCCGAACTGCCTATGCGCCGGGGCCCCGCGCCAGCGGCAGCGTCAGGCTGATTTCGCAGCCGGGCGCGAGGTCGCCGCGCGCCCGGATGGTGCCACCGTGGCGCTCCACGATCTGGCGCGCCAGCGCCAGCCCGACGCCAATGCCGTCGAACTCCCGGGGACCGTGCAGCCGCTGGAACACCCTGAAGAGGCGGTCCTGAAAACGCGCATCGAAGCCCACACCGTTGTCGCACAGCCGCAATTCGCAGTGGCCGTCGCCACTGCGGGTCCAGGAAATCTCAATCGTGGCCTGCGGGTTATCGCGCGTGAACTTGAGGGCGTTGGACAACAACACCGCCAGCATCCGGCCCAGCAGCGCGATGTCGCCGCGCACCGTGGGCAGATCGGGCGCTATTTGCCACCTGATCTGGCGCGGCGTGGCATCGCGATCGGCCTGGTGGCACAGGTCGGACACCAGCCGTTGCAGGTCCACGTGCGTGACCTGCAATTCGGCGCGGCCGACTTTGGACAACTCGAGCAGCCCGTCCATCAGCCGGCCCATGTGGCTTGCGGCATCCGACGCGGTGTTCAGGTGGGCGGTGATGGCCGGGTCGATTCCGTCGCCGATGTCCTCCCGGACGACCTTCAGGTACGACACCACATGCCGCAATGGCGCCCGCAGGTCGTGCGAGACCGAATAGGTGAAGTCCTCGATGGCCAGCCGCGACTGCGCGAGTTCGCGCCGCAACTGGTCGATCTGCCGGTGGGCAAGCTCCAGTTCCGTCTGCGGCGCGGCGCTCATTTCGCCGGACGCCTCCAGCCCGCGATGGTGGCCTGCTTGCCGCGCGCGACACTCAGGGCACCGGGCGGCGTGTCCTTGGTGATCGTGGAGCCGCCACCGATGGTGCCACCGGCACCGATGGTGATCGGGGCCACCAGCACACAATTGCTGCCCACATGCACATCGGCCCCGATTACCGTGCGGTGTTTGTGGGCGCCGTCGTAGTTGGCCGTGATGCTGCCGGCACCGTAGTTCACGCGCTCGCCCACCGTGGCGTCGCCCAGGTAGGCCAGGTGGTTGGCCTTGGCGCCGCGCGCCAGGGTGGAGTTCTTGACTTCGACAAAATTGCCGATATGCACCTGCGGGCCCAGCACCGCGCCCGGCCGCAGGCGCGCAAACGGGCCCACCAGCGCGCCCTCGCCGACCGTCACGCCGCTCTGCTCGCCGTCGATGTGGGTGAAGGGATGGATCACCGCGCCGGCGGCGATGGTGGCGTTGGCAATCACGCAATTGGCGCCGATGCGCACGTCGTCGCCCAGCGACACGGTGCCCTCGAAAACGCAGTTGACATCGATCGCCACGTCCTGCCCGCAATGCAGGTCGCCGCGCACATCGAACCGTGCCGGGTCCGCGAGACGCACCCCCTGTTCCATGAATTGCCTGGCCAGCCGCTGCTGGCAGGCCCGCTCGAGCTCGGCCAGCTGCAGCGGGCTGTTGACACCGGCCACCTGTACCGGGTCGGTGATCCTGTGGGCCAGCACCGGCACGCCGTCGGACACCGCGAACTTGACGATGTCGGTCAGGTAGTACTCGTTCTGCGCGTTCTTGTTGTCGAGCCGCGCCAGCCAGCCCTTGAGCAGCCGCGCCGGCACCGCCATGATGCCGCTGTAGATTTCCCGGATCCGCAGTTGCTCTGCGCTGGCGTCCTTTTGTTCCACGATCGCCTGCACCGCGCTGCTGCCACCCTCGCCCGCAGCCGGCGCGGCCCGCACGATCCGGCCGTAACCCGCGGGGTCGTCCAGCTCCAGCGTGAGCAAGGCCAGGCGCGAGCCCGCGCACAATGCGATCAGGTCGCGCAATGTCTGCACCTCGGTCAACGGCACGTCGCCGCTGAGCACCACCACGATGCCATCGTCGGGCAAAACCGGCACCGCCTGCTGCACCGCATGACCGGTTCCGAGCTGCGGCTGCTGGCGCACGAACTGCAGGGCCATCGACGGCGCCGCGCCACCCGATGGCATACACGCCGCCTCGACGGCCTCGGCGCCGTGGCCGGTGATCAACACGGCGCCACGCGCGCCGAGTGCGGCAGCGGTCGCCAGCACATGGTGCACCAGTGCGCGGCCGGCCAATGGATGCAATACTTTGGGCAGTTTGCTTTTCATGCGGGTGCCCTTTCCCGCCGCCATGATGACCACATCTACCGCTTCAATGCCTTGTGCCATGTCCGGGTCCCGTCCTTGGTTTGCCTTCTGGTGCCGGATTATCGGCCTGCTCGCGGCGATTGTGGCGCTGACCCAGCTGCAGGCGTGCAGCGCGGTCAAGCTGGCCTACAACAACGTGCCCGAGCTGGCCTACTGGTGGATCGATGGTTACGCCGACCTCAACGAATCGCAGTCGCTCAAGGTGCGTGAAGAACTGGCCCGGCTGCACCAGTGGCACCGCGCAACCGAGCTGCCGAAGATCGCTGACCTGCTGCGGAAGACGCAGCAGCTTGCGCCCGGCGACACCACGCCCGAGCAGCTATGCGGCCTGTACGCCGAGGTGCGCAACCGCATCGACGCGCTGGTGGCACAGGCCGAGCCGGCCACCGTCGGCGTGGCGATGGGCCTGAGCGGCACGCAACTGGCGCACATTGAAGCCAAGTTCGCCAAGACCAACCCCGAGTGGCGCGATGACTGGGCCGCCGGCAGCCCTGCCGAGCGGCAGGAGAAGCGCCTGAAAGCGGCGGTCGAGCGCAGCGAACAGTTTTACGGAACGCTCGAAGAACGCCAGCTCGCCGTGCTGCGCCATGCCGTGGCCCGATCGGAGTTCGACCCCCAGCTGAGTTTTGCCGAGCGGTTGCGCCGCCAGCAGGACATGCTGCAGACGTTGCGCCAGAACAGCCTTGCGGCAACCGCCGCCAGGGCCAGCATGGCGCAGGCCACCGCGGCGCTGCGTGCCTATCTGGAACGCTCGGTCAACTCACCCAACCCGGCCTACCGCAGCTACTCGGACAAGGCGACGCTCGACAGCTGCCGGACGTTTGCGCAACTGCACAACAGCACCACGCCCGAGCAGCGCGAACGCGCGGTGCGGCGTCTGGCGGCGTACGAACGGGACGCCAGAGAACTGGCGGCACAACGCTGAACACGCCGGCGCCGCAGCGCGCACCGGGGCGGTGCGCGTTTGGTGGAGAATGGCCCATGCCGCCACCAAACGATCTGCAGGCCTTTGTCGCCGATGAGAGCTTCGCTCCCGCGGTGCGTGCGCTGGCGACACGCGGCGATCTGCGCCGCTACCGCAAGGGAACCATCCTGATCCATGAAGGCGACGCCGGGGACGCCTTGTTCATCCTGCTCAGCGGCCAGGTCAAGGTGTTTTGCACCGATCCGAACGACAAGGAAATCACCTTCGGCGTGTTCGGTCCGGGCGACTATGTCGGCGAGATGGCGCTCGACGGCGGTCCGCGCTCGGCCAGTGTCATCACGCAGCAGCCCACACTCACGTCCGTCGTCAAACGCGCCACCCTGCTCGCCTTTATCGCCGAACATCCCGAATTCGCGCTCGAGCTGCTGTCCAAGGTGATCCGGCGCCTGCGCCTTGCCACCCGCGACGCACGCAACCTGGCGTTCATCGACGTCTACGGGCGGCTGACCAGTTGCCTGCATGAGCTGGCGCCACAACAACCCGACGGCGTGCAGCGCCGGACCGAACGCATCACGCACCAGGAACTCGCCAGCCGCGTCGGCTGCAGTCGCGAGATGGTGAGCCGCATCCTGAAAGACCTCGAGAGCGGTGGTTATATCCGGGTGGTCGACAAGCGCATCACGCTGGTCGGCAAGTTTCCGCAGCGCTGGTAGTCGGCACCCGGCCGCGGCCAAGTGAACCACAGCGGTTGGTGCATACGTCACAAAACCGGCGGGTCAATTTCACCTCCCCTGTCCGCGGGCAATCCGTACCCTTGGCAGCACGCACTGAGAAGTTGCCGGCAACCGCGGGCCTGGTGTGTACAAGGGGTGTTTGTCATGAGCGATCTTCCGGGCGGCGGCACACTGCAACATGATTCCGGCGGGCTTCGGGAACAGACGGGCCAAGCGGAGTTCTCCGAGCTGGAACTGCTGCGCCTGGCGTTGAACCACGTCGACTATGGCCTGGTGGTGGTGGACGTGGACGCCGGCATGGTCCAGTTCGCCAACGCGCTCGGGCGCGACGCGCTGGAGGACGCCGGTGGCGGACGCGGCAACACGCCGTGTGATACCGGCCTGTGCCTGGTTCGCGGGCGCGTGGTGCCGCGCCAGGTCGCCCATGCCCACCGGTTCCAGCGCGCGCTGGAACGCACCCGCACCGGTCTGCGCGGCCTGTTGAGCCTGGGACTGGGCGAACAGGCCTGCGTGGTCGCCGTGCTGCCTTTGGCCGGGCCGCAGGCGACACTGGACGATCTCCAGAGCGCGGCCGGCGCGACGCCGGCCAGCCCCGCGCACGCGCTGCTGGTGTTCGCCAAGCAGCAGCTGTGTGACGATTCGACCATGGCGCTGTTCGCGCGTGAGCGCGGCTTGACCAACGCCGAGGCACAGGTGCTGGCGCAAGTCTGCCGCGGCCTGCGGCCGTCCGAGATCGCCAACCAGCACGGGGTGCAGATCTCCACCGTGCGCACGCAATTGCGCGCGATCCGCATGAAGACCTGCAGCGAGACGATCCGCGAGCTGGTCCAGAAGGTGTCGGTGCTGCCGCCGATGGCGCGTTACCTGTCGACCGGCAACGCCGGCGCGGCATCCCGATAACGCTTTCAGGCCTGCAGGGCGGCCCACATCTCCTGGTCGCGCGCAGCGGTCCAGATGCGCGGGTTCTTGATGCCCTTGGCTTCGTCGAAGGCCCGGCTGACATCGAACGGAAGGCAGTGTTCGTAGATGAACACCTGGCCGAAGATCGGGTCCATGCTCTTGCGCGTATGCAACATGGCCGCCTTGAGGTCCATGTTGGCGGTGGCAGCCTCGCGGCCGCAACGAAACAGCGTCTCAACCCACAACTTCGTGTAGTCGAGCGCCTTGTCGACTTCGGCATTGCCTTTCATGGCTTCACCGCGCCCGGGCACGATGGCAACGGCGCGCAGCGCGCGCAGCGCCTCCAGCGTGGCGGGCCACTCCTGCAGTTGCGCGTCGCCGGTGTAGACGCCCGCCTGGTATTCCACCAGGTCGCCGCTGAAAAGCACCTTTTCCTGTTCCACCCAGGCGATCGTGTCGCCGCGCGTATGGCCCGGGCCGGGATGCCAGATCTGCACTCGCACGCCGCCGAGGTCGAGCGTGAGTTTGCCCGGCACCTCGTTCCTGGTCGGGTCGCCGCCGCCGATCACCATCGTCGGCCAGGTCAGGCCCGGCACTGATTCGGAATTGCGAAACAGGCGCGGAAAACGCTCCATCTCGCTTTGCATGTCCTGCGCGCCGCGCTCCTGTATCAGTTCCAACGTGCCCTGGCTGGCGATCACCTCGGTCGCGCCCTCGGCCACATAGGCGCTGGCGCCCAGCACGCGC
>JANLQZ010000177.1:0-1780 GCA_031368125.1 Betaproteobacteria bacterium | reverse complement strand
TGAGCCGATACGGCAGAACATCAACCGGTAGGAGACCCCCATGAGCGACCCCGTCACCCCTTCTTTTCCTGACTTCGGCAAGTTTGTGCCGGGCTTTGACTTTCTGCAGAATCTGACCCAGCAGGCCGCTGCCAGCACCGCGCAAAAGTCGTCTGCTATGCCCGGCTTGGGCCACTGGGTAGCGCCTACCCTGAATGTGGAGGACCTTGAAAAGCGCATCCAGGAGCTGAAGGCCGTGCAGTTCTGGCTGGACCAGAACGCCACGGCGCTCAAGGCCACCATCCAGGCGCTCGAAGTGCAAAAGATGACGCTGGCCACGCTCAAGGGCATGAACTTCAACATGGGTGAGCTGGCCAACGCCTTCGCGGTGAAGGTCGCCGAGGCCCCGGCTGCGGGTGCGCCGCCGGTCGCCGACAAGGCAAGAACTTTTTCCGGGCTGGAAATCCCGCCTTCGAGTTTTCAGGCCGGTCCGTCCGCGGCTGCGCCGCAGGAGCCTGAAGAAACACCGGATGAGCTTGAGGACATGGAGGAACAAGCCGACGAGCCGGAGGACATCGCGCCCGTCACGGCCAAGTCGTCCAGCGCCAAGCCGGCCAAGCCTGCTGCATCGGCAGCCAGCGGCGTGGTGGACCCGATGCAGTGGTGGGGTTCGCTGACCCAGCAGTTCCAGACCATCGCCGCGCAGGCCATGAAAGACGCTGCCTCCCGGACGGCCCCGGATGCCGCTCCGGGCGCGCCGGTCGGGCTGGCCAAGGATGCCATGAAGTCGGCGACAGACATGGCCAAGGGCCTGGCCGAAAGCGCCACGAAAACCGTGACGGATGGCGCCCGGGCCGCCATGAGCAATGCGCTGCGAAGCACCCAGGCATGGCCGACGCCCCAGCCCGCGAAAACGTCGGGCGCGGGCAAAACGGCATCGCGGTTGAAACCCGCACCCCAGGCCAAGGCCGCCAAACCGGCGGCATCGGGCCGCAAGCCAGCCCGAAAACCAGGCTGACCTCGCTGTCGTCCGGCGGGTACCCATCGCCCCTTGTCCCCAGATTCCAGATCATCCATGAAGCTTTTTCCCTACGGACATGCCACGCACCCCGAATGGTCCATGGCCGCCGCGCTGGTGCTGGCGCAATTGCGTGCACACATGGCGCTGCCCGGTTACGCCAGCGCCCCCACCCTGGGGCTGCTTTACATCACTGATCACTATGCGCCGATGGCGCAGGACATCCTGGACCACCTGAGCGCCGAACTGCCTGAGGTGACCGACTGGAGTGGCACGGTCGGTGTGGGCATTGCCTCGAACAATGTCGAATACTTTGATGAACCGGCGCTGGCGGTGATGCTCTGCGAACTGCCGCACGACCAGTACCGCGTATTCTCGGGCGTGTCGCCCCTGCCGCCTCCCGGTCAGGGCCGGTTCAAGGCGCATACCGCCCTGGTGCACGCCGATGCCAGCACGCCGGATGTGGCGGATCTGATCAAGGAGATGGCCCAGCGAACCGAGAGCGGCTATGTCTTTGGCGGACTCGCGTCTAGCCGCTCCAGCACGGTGCAGTTTGCGCTCAGTGGCTACGGCAACCTCAAGGGGCAAGGCGCGGCCGGCGGCGTGTTCAGCGGAGGCTTGAGCGGCGTGGCTTTCGGACAGGGGGCGGCGTTGATGTCGCGTGTGACGCAAGGCTGCCAGCCGGTCTCCGGCAACCACGAGATCACCGCCTGCGAGGGCAATGTGGTAACCGAGCTTGACGGCCAGCCCGCGCTGGACGTGATGCTGGCTGACCTGAACGTG
>JANLQZ010000161.1:0-4903 GCA_031368125.1 Betaproteobacteria bacterium | reverse complement strand
CCGCCGCGCCGGATCAGGCCGGCGCCTCGCTGCCGATCCAGGCCTTCACGATGTTGGCCACCGCCTGCGGGTTGTCGCGCGTCAGTTTGCGCGCATCTTCGAGCCGCAGCTGTTCCGGCGACGCCAGCGCTGCCGGCGGGTTGTTGGGAGTTGCCGACAGGGCTGGCCGTGGCGGCTCGTCCGACACCACGGCGTCGAGTTGCGCCGCCTGCGCCGGGCCGCGCCCCGGTGCCGCGGCCAGCGCCTTGAGGGCCGGGCGTACCACACCCACCAGCACCAGGGCGGCGAGCAACAAGGTGCCGACCGGCCAGGCGAAGCTGCGCGCAAGATCCTGCAGTTCGGGCTGGCGCCACATCGGCACCTCGGTCAGTGTCTGCTTTTCGATCGTGAATGGCGCGTTCATCAGATTCACGGAATCTCCGCGCTCCTTGTTGAACCCGATTGTTTCACGCACCAGGGCGGTCATTTTTTCGATCTGCTCCGGGCTCAGCGGCGTGATGCTGGTCTTGCCCTTGTCGTCTGTGACCGACTGGTGGTTGACCACCACGGCAGCGCTGATGCGCTTGACCAGTCCGGTGCTGCCGCGCACCACGCGCACCGTCTTGTCGACTTCATAGTTGATGATCGACTCGCGCTTGGAAGCGCCACCTGCGCCACCGGCGGTCCCGCCAGCCACGCTCAATGTCTGGGCGGCCCCGTTGACAGGGGCCGCCGCCGCGCCAGGGGGCTGGTTCGATGTCGCTCCCGGTACACCGGCGGCAGGTGCGCCGGTGCCGCCGCCGTTGCTGCTCTCCACCACTTGCTGGCTGCGAATGGCGGTCGAGTCCGGCGCCTGGTTGGGCCGGTGCGACTCGGATGTCGACTCGGTCTGCGAGAAGTCGATCTCGGCCGTCACCTGTGCCTTGATGTTCTTGCGCCCGACCACCGGCTCCAGGATGTCGAGAATCCGGCGGCTGTAGAGCTGCTCGAGTTGCTGCACGTACTGCAATTGCTGGTCGTCCACGCCACCGGCGCCGCCATGCCCGTCGGTGGGGCTGGACAGCAGCTTACCGGTGTCGTCGAGCACACTGACGGCCGCCGGCGTCAACTCCGGAACACTGGAGGCCACCAGATGGACGATTCCTGCCAGTTGCGCCCGGTCGAGCGTGCGGCCCGCGTGCAGGCTCACCAGCACCGACGCGGATGGTTTTTGCTGCTCCCGGAAAAATCCGTTCTGGTTCGGCAACGCCAGATGCACGCGCGCACTCTGGACCGAAGACAGCGCCTGGATCGAACGCGTCAGTTCGCCTTCCAGACCGCGCTGGAAGGTCAAGCGCTCCTGGAACTGGGTCATGCCAAAGCGGTTCGACTCCATCATCTCGAAACCGGCCACCGACCCCTTGGGCAGGCCCAGCGACGCCAGCCGCAACCTGGTGTCGTGCACCCGGTCGGCCGGCACGAGAATCGCACCGCCGCCGTCGGCGTGTTTGTAGGGAACGTTCATCTGCGACAACTGCGCGACGATCGCGCCGCCGTCCTTGTCGGCCAGGTTCGCGTACAGGACACGCCATTCCGCCTGGCGGCCCATCAGCAGGCCAACGATGCCCACCACCACCAGCAAGGTGATGCCCAGCGCAAGGCGCATGCGCTGGCCTGACTCCAGGCCGGACAGCCTCTGCGTGAAGGACGGGTGGGTGGAAATGGTTGCTACTGCGGGCATCGGGCGTTCCGGTACGTGGTGGTGCGGCTTTGCGCCTTGGGTGGACTGGATTATTCGGCCAGACCCCGCAAACATCGGCCCGATAAGCCCGGCAATCACCGGCCAATTCAAAACAGTACGGGCCCAGGCCGGCGCTAGGATGGCTTCGGTTCAACAGTGATGCACAGGAACAGCCCATGGATCTTCGACTTGCACCCGCCAGCATGCCCGCCGCGGTCCGGCCTGCCCTGGTTACCGGCGCAGCGGCCGGCAAGACACCCGAGCGCATCGACGCCGGCTTTTCAGGTGCGCTGAAAAGCGCCCTGCACGCGGTCAGCGCGGCCCAGAACCAGTCCACCCACCTGCAACACGAGGTGCAAATGGAGAACCCGGCCGTGAGCCTGGAACAGACCATGGTCGCAATCCAGAAGGCGCAGATCGGTTTCCAGGCCACGCTGCATGTGCGCAATCGCATGGTGCAGGCGTACACCGACATCATGAACATGCAGGTTTGAGCCGGGCGCGGCCCCGGGCTCCGGCTTGACCCCGGCCGCAGCGCGGGCGCGGCCCCGGGGCTAATGCAACAGCTGCTGCAGGCTGTCGAATTTATTCTCGAAATGCGCCAGCCACGGCTCGGCCAGGTCACGCACCTGCGCATCGTTGCTGAGGATGCGCTGCATGATGCGCGTCTTCTCGGCGCGCTGCTCCGGCAACAGGTCTTCGCTGCGGGAGCGGTAACGCAGTTGTTCGATCAGGACCGCGCACGCTCCTTCGAGGCGCACGACCTCGTCCCAATCCTCGGCCTTGGCCGCGTCGAGCATCTTGCGGCTGCTGTCCTCGATTGCCCGGTAATAGTCGATAAGTTTTTGATGCATTCAGGGTCTCCCGGCCTTCAAGCAGCCTGCAACTGCGGGGTATTGGTGTGGCGGATCTGTTTCCAGCCGTCGGCGACCGGCTCGATCAGCCGCAGCACCTCGGCCAGGGCGGCATCGTCGTTGCGGGCATTGGCCTGTGTCAGGCGCACCACGCAGTAGCCGTACAAGTCCATCAGACTGGCGGCCAGTTTGCCGCCCAGCTCCAGGTTCAACCCGCCTTTGAGGCCTTCCTCGAGGATCCGCACGGCCGCCACGATATGCTGGCACTTGTTCTTGATGTCGCCGCGCTGCAGCGCCGCGCGCGCCGAGCCTACGGCCAACAGCAGGCCGTCGAACAACATGACCACCAGATCGTGCGGACTGGCTTGGTCGACGCTGGTTTCAACACCAACCTTCTTGTAGGCGGAAGCCGATCTGGTGCGGGCGGGGGTGAACATGTTCATATTCCTTGAATCTATGCCAGCTTTATCGGCAATCCACGCGCCAAATCAAGTCGGGCCAGACAGAAAAATGCCCGCCAAACGCCAGCCTGACGCCGGGATCATCGCGTCGACCGGTTCCACTGCGCCACTTGCTGGGTGACATAGGCATTGAGCGCGGTCAGGCTGTTGAGTTGTACGTCCAAGGCGCTGTAGCGCCGGTTCAACTGGGCCTCGACGCGCGCGATCTTGTCGTTGAGCCGGCTTTGGTCCCTGGTGTTGAGTTCGAGCGAGCGCTTCAACGCGGCATCCTTGCTGGTGAACAGGCCGTCGGTGGCCAGCACCCCCTGCGAGAAGGTCTTCAGCTTCAATGCCACGCCGTTGGTCAGGGCATTGCTGTTGTCGCTCTTGAAAAGCTTCTTGACCTCGTCGCCGTTGGCCAGGGCCGCAGTCAGTTTGGCGCTGTCCACCGACAGGTCGCCGCCGAGCAACTGGCTGATGCCGATATCGGCCAGCCGCTGGTAGGCGGAGCCACTGGTAGTGGACTGCAAGATGCCGCGCAGCGCGTTCTGCAGGCCGATCGCGGTGGAGTCGCCTTGCAGCAGGCCAGCAGCCTTGGTCGCCGGGTCGTATTTGGTCAGTTCGTTGAGCGCGCCGTTGACCTTGTTGTAGGCGGCGACGAACTTGTCGATCGCGCCCGTGAGAACACCCTGGTCCCGGCTCACGGAGATCTCGACCGCCGTGGCGCTGACTTCGCCAGCGGTCAGGGTGATGCCCGAGACCACGTCGGTGAAGGTATTGCTGGCGGAGCCCACGGGTATGTTGTTGACCTGGATCCTGGCGTTTTTGCCATAGTCGATCGTGGACGCCACGGTAAGCCGGGACAGGCCCAAAGCGTCGGCGGGATTGCCATCCGCGTCCGACAGGACACTGAGCTGGAACCCGGCCGCTTCCCCGGTCTTGGTGGAGCGCAACAGCAGCCGCTGTCCCGAGACGTCGTTGAGCACGGTGGCGCTGACACCGGCGCCAGCGCCGTTGATCTTGCTCGCGATGTCGGTCACGGTGTCGGACGCGCTCACCACGATGTCCACCGGCGACCCGCCGGACACCGGCGCGAACGACGAAGGCGCCACCGTCCATTGGCCGAGTTCGAGCCGCAAGGTGCCGGCGCCCAGCGCGCCGCCCACCGGAAGCAACGCCGCCGACGCCGTGGCCTGGGCCTTGGCCAGGCTGTCGACCTTGACGCTGAAACTGTTGGCCGCTGTGCCACCGGCGGCGCTGGCCGCCACCGCCTTGCTGTTGGAAGACGTCGCCTTGACGGCGTTGTAGGTGGTCAGGCTGTTGAGTGTGCCGACCGTATCCGACAGGGTGGAGATCAGCGACTTGATCTGCCCGAACGCGGAAATGCGCGTCTGTACGGTGGCCGCCTGGATCTGCAGCTTGGTCAGCGGCTGCTTCTCCAATGCCACCAACTGCGACACGATCGACTTGACGTCCAGGCCGCTGCCAATACCCGGTGATGAAATGGTAGCCATGCAAACCTCCTGACCAAGACGCCGTTTCAATGGTGACCGACATGCATTCAAATCACGTCGTGGCAAAAACACGCAAGCCTGGGTGGATTATCTGGTCGCTGGCCACAGCTTAACGGCCAAACTGGACCGACAACACCCCGCGAAATACAAAAAGCGAAAAGGCGGCGAACAAAAAGTCCGCCGCCGCCAGTGATTGCTCCAGTCCTTCGCGCCAGGCAACCCGGCCGGACTAAGCGATCAACGCAGCAGGGCCAGCACGCCCTGTGGCAACTGGTTGGCTTGCGCGACCATCGCCGTGCCGGCCTGCTGCAGGATCTGGGCCCGCGACAGGTTGGCGGTTTCCTGGGCGAAGTCCGCGTCGACGATGCGCGAACGCGATGCCGACAGGTTCTCCGA
>JANLQZ010000146.1:0-3358 GCA_031368125.1 Betaproteobacteria bacterium | reverse complement strand
AACATGATCACGCACAGCGTCGACACCAGGATCATGTTGGCGTATTCGGCCAGGAAGAACATCGCGAACGACATGCCCGAATACTCGACCATGTGGCCGGCGACGATTTCGGACTCGCCTTCCACCACGTCGAAGGGATGGCGATTGGTCTCCGCGAGCCCGGCGATGAAATAGACCAGGAAAATCGGAAACAGCGACAGCCAGTTCCAGGACAGCAGGCCGATACCCCGGTCTGCAAACATGCCCTTGCCCTGACCCATCACGATGTCGGTCATGTTCATGCTGGCGGAGACCATCAGCACCACCACGAGGCAGAAACCCATCGCAATTTCGTAGCTGACCATCTGCGCCGAGGCGCGCAGCGCACCCAGGAAGGCATATTTCGAGTTCGACGCCCAGCCGGCAATGATCACGCCATAGACTTCGAGCGAGGTGATGGCCATCAGGAACAGCAGGCCGGCGTTGACATTCGCCAGCACCACATCCGGGCCAAAGGGCACCACCGCCCAGGCCGCGAGCGCCGGCATGATGGTCATGATCGGCCCAAGCAGGAACAAGCCCTTGCTGGCCGCCGACGGAACGATGATCTCCTTGGTCAGCAGTTTGAGGGCGTCCGCAATCGGTGTCAGCAGCCCCATCGGGCCGACCCGGTTCGGGCCGTTGCGCAGTTGCGTGAACGCAATGGCCTTGCGCTCCCACAACGTCAGGTACGCGACGCAACCCATCAATGGCGCGAGCAGCACGACGATCTTGACCAGGGTCCAGATCACGGGCCAGGCCACGGCGGTCCACCACGATGCGGCCATCAGGCCCATGCCGGCGGCGTGGATCTGGTCGATCATGCCAATGCCTCCAACACCGCCACGGGCGCCGCTTCGACGGGACGGCCGTTGCCCGCGTGGCCCGCCTCGGCCCGCGCGTCGGCGGTCAGTTGCAGCGAAGCCGCGCGGCGCACGATGGAGTCGAGTTGGTAGATGGAAGCCACCGTCGGCTCACCCGGCGCCGGCGCGAGGTCGATGGCGGCGCCGGTATGGTTGGCCAGGCGATCCTGCGCGACCAGCGTCGCCCCTGCAGCATCGTCAAAACCAGCCTGGAGCAGCACATCGCGCGAGGACTCGAAATCGAAACCCGCCAGGCCGAGCATGTTCGCCAGCACCCGCAACACCTTCCAGGCTGGCCGCGCGTCACCGGCCGGTTTGACGACCGCATGGAAACTCTGCAGGCGCCCTTCCGCATTGACAAAACTTCCGGACGTTTCGGTGAACGGCGCAACTGGCAGCAGCACATCGCTGCAATCGAAATTCGCCCTGAACGGGCTGAGGGTGACCACCATCGCCGCGCGGCCCAGGCCAGTTGCCGCCTCCGCCCCGGCTGCCGAGTCGAAGGCTGGCTCATTGTTGAGCAACAACACACCCTGCAGTCCGCCAGCGAGCATCTGGCCGGCATGCAGACCGCCGGCGCCGGGCAAGGCGCCGACCAACTGCGCGCCCACCGTATTCGCAGCTTCGGTCAGGAATCCGACCGTGGCACCGGTCTGCGCCGCGATCCAGTTCGCCAACGCCAACAGGCTCGACGCTTTTGCGTGGTGCGCGGCGGCGTTGCCCAGCAGCACCGCCTTGCGCTCGCCGCCCAGCATCGACCTGGCAATCGCCACGGCGGCCCCGGTGGTGGTTCCACTGGCCGGCGACACCACGCCTTTTTCGGCCGCAATCGCGGCAGCAACGTCGGCCAGCGCCGGGGCCCAGTCCGCCGGCCGGGCGAACAAGCAATTGGCCACCGGCATCGCCCAATCCTGGGCCTGCGCCTGGATGGCGTTGACCACACACCGCGCGCGAGCCGCCTGGCGAATCCGCTGGGCAAACAAGGGGTGGTCCTTGCGCAGGTTCGATCCGACCACCAGCACGCGCTGCAGTTGCGACAACGATGCAATCGATGTCCCGAGCCAATACACGCCCTGCGGCGCCGCGAACTCGGCGTTGCGCAGCCGGTAGTCGATGTTTTCGCTGCCGAGGCCGCGCACCAGCGCACCCGCAAGGTACAACTCCTCGAGCGTGCTGTGGGGGCTGACGAGTGCCCCGAGGCTGGCCGGACCGTGGTCGGCCCGGATTTGCCGCAGACCGTTGGCGACGTATTCGAGCGCCACCGGCCATTGCACTTCACGCCATTCGCCGCCCTGCTTGAGCATCGGCTTGGTCAGGCGATCGGCGCCGTTCAAAGCCTCGTAGGAAAAACGGTCGCGGTCGGCGATCCAGCATTCGTTGACCGCTTCGTTCTCCAGCGGAACGACCCGCATCACCTTGTTGTTCTTGACCTGGACCACCAAGTTGGCACCGGTCGAGTCGTGCGGACTGACCGATTTGCGGCGCGACAGCTCCCAGGTCCGCGCGCTGTAGCGAAAAGGCTTGCTGGTCAGCGCTCCCACCGGGCAGATATCGATCATGTTGCCCGACAGTTCGGAATCGATCGACTGGCCGACGAAGGTCTCGATTTCGGCGTGTTCGCCGCGGTGCGACATACCGAGCTCCATGATCCCCGCGACCTCCTGGCCGAAGCGCACGCAACGTGTGCAATGGATGCAGCGGCTCATCTCTTCCATCGACACCAGCGGACCCGCATCCTTGTGGAACACGACGCGTTTTTCTTCTTCGTAGCGCGACGCCGAGGCGCCGTAACCCACCGCCAGGTCCTGCAGCTGGCATTCGCCACCCTGGTCGCAGATCGGGCAATCCAGTGGATGGTTGATCAGCAGAAACTCCATCACCGACTGCTGCGCCTTGACCGCCTTGTCGCTCTTGGTACGGACGACCATGCCCTGCGTCACCGGAGTCGCGCAGGCGGGCATCGGCTTGGGCATCTTTTCGACGTCCACCAGGCACATGCGGCAGTTGGCCGCAATGCTGAGTTTCTTGTGATAGCAGAAATGCGGAATGTAGGTGCCCGCCTTGTCGGCCGCATGCATGATCATGCTGCCTTCAAGTATGTCGATCTTCCTGCCGTCGAGTTCGATTTCTACCATGTTGGGATGCCCGTTCAGACGTAGGCCGGGACCATGCAGGTCTTGTGTTCTACGTGGTACTCGAATTCAGGGCGGAAATGCTTGATCATGGCGCGCACAGGCATCGCCGCGGCGTCCCCGAGCGCGCAGATGGTGCGGCCCTGAATGTTGTCGGCGACCGAGTTCAGCAGGTCCATGTCGCTCGGTCGCCCGTGGCCGTTCTCGACCCGGTCCACCATGCGCGACAACCAGCCCGTGCCCTCGCGGCATGGCGTGCACTGCCCGCACGATTCATGCATGTAGAAATAACTCAGCCGCTGCAGCGACTTCACCATGCAACGGCTGTCGTCGAGCACGATGACG
>JANLQZ010000145.1:0-2056 GCA_031368125.1 Betaproteobacteria bacterium | reverse complement strand
CATTGCGGTCGGGGTGGTGCAGCGACGCCTGCTGGCGAAACGCTTTCTTGACTTCGGCCAGCGTGGCGTCGCTGCTCAGTCCGAGCGCTGCGTAGTGGTCTTTCATGCGTTCTCTGGTGTCCGATCGGGCAGGTTCGCTTGGCGTGCGCCGGCTCGTCATGGCCCTGGGCCAGGGTCTGGATGTTCGGCCGGCATTGCGGATGGTGCCCAACCTGCTGGACCGGCCTTGCCGGGAGCGTCACGGGCGGCATCGCTGCGGACGAAGGGTCTGGGAGCCGACATTATGCACGGCGACGACCCCGCCAGCCGTTGGTGGGGCTACTGCGGTTTGCCACCCCGGCACCGACGTCGCGATCCGTGCGGCCGGGCGCATGGCCCGATCAATCACCCGGGCCGGGGTGCGCCTTCATGGCCCGCGCAGCACGCCGAGCGCAAACGGCAGGCTGGCCATGCCCAGCAGGGTGGACAACGTGACCAGGCCCGCGACGTAGGCACCGTTGTAGCCCATGCGTGCTGCCAGTACATAGGCGCTCGAGGCCGTGGGCATGGACGCGAAGATCAACAGCACCGTGGCCTGGTCCCCTGGCAGGTCGAGCAGCTGCGACAGGCCCCAGGCGATCAGCGGCAGCCAGAAATGGCGGATCGACAGCAGGGCGGCAGCCAGCGTCTTGGCACGCGCCATCTGTCCGAACTGCAAGCCCGCTCCGGCCGACATCAGTCCGAGCGCCAGCGAGGCGGCGCCGATCCGGGTCACCGCCGGCTCGAGCCACGGCGGTATCGAGAAGCCGAGCAGGTTGGCCGCCAGGCCGCTGACGGTGGCGATGATCAGCGGATTACGCACCAGCTCGCCCAGCACGCCGCGTTGTGCGTGGCGGGCCATGGGCCAGACCGCGCCGACATTGAGCAGGGGCACACAGACTCCGATCAGCACAGCGATCAGCACCATGCCCGGCGCGCCGACCAGCCGATCCGTCAACGCCAGGGCGATAAAGGAATTGAACCGAAAAGCCACCTGCGCGGCGGCCGCGTGTTCGCGTCGGTCCACATGGCGGCCGATCCAGGGCAGTACCGGGACGGCGTAGGCCAGCACGATGCCGGCGGCGCACAGGGCCAGGCCGGCCACGATCAGCCCCGACGCGGCCTGCAGGTCCAGCGGGCTCCTGACAATCGACTGGAACAGCAACACCGGAAACAGCAGGTAATACACCAGGCGTTCGACCTGGGCCCACACGGTCCGGTTCAGGGCGGTGTAGCGGCACACCAGATAACCGCAAAGGATCAGCGAGAAATCAGGGAACAGGAGTCGGGCGTAATCCACCCGGGCAAGAATAGCAGTCTGGGCCCTGGCCTGGCATGGCGCGGGTTTGTCCCTATGTAGTTGCACCGTAGGCGGCACGAGTTATGGCAGCTAATATGCCTGCCAGGCCATGGAGGTTTTCCTCCGCCATCGCAGGCACTGCCTTGACCCTTTTTTTACCCTGGAGATCCCCCCATGTACCGTCGTTCCCTGTTCGCACTGAGCCTGTTGGCGGCTGTCGGATCCGCCGTGGCCCAGGGTTATCCCAACAAGGTGGTCAAGTTGCAGGTGCCTTTTGCGCCCGGCGGCACGACCGACATCGTGGCCCGTGTGATCTCCGAGCCGCTCGGGCGGGCGCTCGGGCAAAGCGTGATCGTCGAGAACAAGGCGGGCGGCGGCGGCGTCATCGGCGCCAATGAAACCGCCAAGGCTGCGCCGGACGGTTATGCGCTGGGCATGGCGACGGTGTCCACGACGGCGGCCAACCCGGCCATCAATCCGAAGATGCCGTACAACGCGGAAACCGACTTCACCGCGATCATCAATATCGCCGCCACACCGAACGTGATCGCGGTCCACCCCAGCTTTCCGGCCAAGAACTACAAGGATTTCGTGGCGCTGCTCAAGAAGTCGCCGGGCAAGTATTCGTACGCGTCTTCCGGCACCGGCGGCATCGGCCACCTGCAGACCGAGTTGTGGAAGACGCTGCAGGGCGTATACGTGACCCACATTCCGTACACCGGCGCGGGCCCGGCCTTG
>JANLQZ010000113.1:0-4847 GCA_031368125.1 Betaproteobacteria bacterium | reverse complement strand
GTGTCTTCATCGAAGGGTGGCATGCCGGCTGCGCCCGGGCGCGTCAGACCAGCGGCCGCTGCGGCGGCTGGCCATCACCATACAGGTCGGCCAGGCGCGCCAGCGCCTTGACGTCGCGCAATTGCAGCCGCCCGTCTTCGATCCGGTGCAGGCCGCGCTGCTCGAGTTTGCGCAGCGTCTTGTTGGTATGCACCAGCGACAGGCCCAGGCCGTCGGCCATGTGTTGTTGCGTCAGCGGGAACGGCACACCCGCGGCGCCGCCATCGGGCTGCAGCGCGGCGGCGCGCTTGAAAAGCAGGATCAACAGCGAGGCGATCCGCTCCTGTGCGCTGCGCCGCCCGACCGACAGCAGGGTATCGTCGACCAGCGATTCCTCGTGGGCGGTCAACCAGGTGATGTTGAAGCCCATCGACGGCTGCTGGCGGTGCAGTTCCCACAACGAGTCGCGCTGGAACACGCAAAAGGTGGCGTCGGTCAGCGTGACCACGCCGTGGGCCGCCGCATCACCCATCTTTTGCTGCACGCCGATGAAGTCGCCCGCCAGCAGGAAATTCAGGATCTGGCGCCGACCGTCGCGCAACGTCTTGAAGCGAAAGGCCCAGCCGCTGAGCAGGGTGAACAGCGGCGCATCGGTCTGGCCCTCGTCGATCAGCGTCTCGCCGGCCGCCAGGCGCAACTCGCGCCGCTTCAACGACTGCACCAGTTCGAGTTCCTGCGGGTTGTGCGGCAGGAACAGCGCCAACGGCCTCAGGGGACATTCGCGGCAGGCGGTTTCGGCCATGGTGTTTCCTGGTTGTCTGCGTGCGCCGGCGCGTCCGTGCGGCGGTGTCTTTTTACATATCGGAAGCGTCACAAGGCGGCTACATTGCGGACCTATGTCTACTCCCGTCGAGGTCGCGTGCGTGTATCTTATCCCTCTGTTCGACCACCACGGGCAGGGCACGACCGGCCCTGGATGTCCGCTCGGGCCGGGCGCATGATCCTGCCCGAAGACTGGGACCTGCTGTTTGGCGCCGTCAGGGACAGACTGCGGCGCCTGGCGCAGCCATGCCCGCCGGCCGTGCCCGGCGGCCAGCCACAGGACGCGGTGCGGCATATCCAGGACGGCGTGACCGATTGTGTGGCGGCACTCGACCAACTGCAGCGCATGCTGGCGCAGGAGCAGGAACTGCGCGGGCAGCCGCACGAGGACGACGTCACACCGCGGCGCCGAACAGGGCCCCCACACCGGCAGTGATGGCCATCGCCAGCGCGCCCCAGAACGTCACGCGCCAGGCACCTGCCACTACCCGCGCGCCGCCGACCCGTGCCGCGATGGCACCCAGCAGCGCCAGGAACACCAGCGAGGTGGCACCGACCCAATACAGCAGGCCTGCCCGGGCCGCCAGCGCGGTCACCGCCAGCGGCAAGGCGGCCCCGACCGCAAAACTGGCCGCCGACGACAACGCGGCCTGTACCGGCCGGGCGCTGAACGATTCCGAGATGCCGAGTTCGTCGCGCGCATGGGCGCCGATGGCGTCGTGTTGCATCAATTGCTCCGCCACCTCTCGCGCCAGCCCCGGCTCGAGCCCGCGCGCGACATAGATGGCGCCGAGTTCGCGGTGCTCCGCCGCGGGGTCGGCCCGCAGTTCGGCGCGCTCGCGCGCCAGGTCCGCCGCTTCGGTGTCGGCCTGGGAATGCACCGAGACATATTCGCCGGCCGCCATCGACATCGCGCCGGCCACCAGCCCGGCCACCCCCGTCACCAGGATGCTGCTGTGGCTGGCACCGGCGGCGGCCACGCCCACCACCAGGCTGGCGGTCGAGACGATGCCGTCGTTGGCGCCCAGCACTGCCGCGCGCAACCAGCCGATCCGGTCGGTGCGGTGGCGTTCAGCGTGGCGGTGTGTTATTGCCATTCGGGGAATTCGTCGGGTATTGGGTGGTGGACGCCAGATGGGCGGCGCCCGCAGCAGAGGCGCGGATGACCCGCACACACCAAGCAGCGTTTATAACCGGACGCATGGCCCCGGTCTGTGCGTCAACACACGTGTTGCGCGCTGGCTGGCCCGGCGCGGCCACCACCCGCGGCACGCGAACCTGGCACAAAGCCGGCGCCGGTGTGCGGTCGCGTACCGACGCCAGGCGCGGCCCGATCTACAAACACGGGCATGGCACTGCGGCAAACCGCGCCGCAGCGCCAGGGCCGGGGCGAATGCTCCGCACCAACCACCCACCGACGCGATGAGGATTTCGACATGATCCGACTGATCCCGACCTGGGCACCAGACCTCACGGACTTGAGGCCGGTGGCGCGGGCACTGCGCAACAGCAACGACGGCCCGCCGGGAATTGGGGCCAACGATCCGGATTGCGGCGGCGACGTCGAACGGCCGGCGCGGCCCGGCAGCCGCGACCCGGCCGGCTTCGAATTCGGCCTGGTGGCCGCGCCGCGGCACGAGCCGGCGCACACCAGCTGGGGCGTAGTGGGCGCCTTGACGGCACGGCTCAGGTCGATCGCGGGTGGGCCGCGCTGCGCCGACGACCCGGCGTGGCGTTTCGGCACGGCCTCGGTGCGCACGGAGGTACTGGATTGCGCCGGGCAACTGGAGCAGCTGCAGGTCACGCTGGCACACGAACCGGCGCACCGGCAGCAACTCGAGCTCGCCGTGTTCGATGCCCAGACCGCACTGGCGCAGGCGCGCACCGAACTCGTCGGCACCCAGGCCAGCGAGCGCCATGCGCGCCACCTGGCCCGGCACGACAGCCTGACGGCCCTGCCCAACCGCGGTTTCTTTGGCGAACGGCTGGCGCAGGCGCTGGCCGCAGCCGCGCCACGGCGCCAGGCGCTGGCCGTGATGTACCTCGACCTGGACGATTTGAAACCCATCAACGACGCATACGGACACGCCACCGGCGACGAGGTGCTCAGGATCGTCGCCGCCCGCCTGAGCCGTACCGTGCGCAGCGACGACACCGTGGGCCGGCTGGGTGGTGACGAATTCGCCTGCCTGCTCGATGGCCTGCAATGTCGGGTGCAACTGGGCCACCTGGCATGCAAGGTGTTCGACGCGGTCGCCGCGCCGTGCAAGATCGGCATGCGCCAGTTGCACGTGCGACCCAGCATCGGCATCGCGATGTGCCCCGCAGACGGCCTCGACGCGGACGCGCTGCTCAGGAACGCCGATGCCGCGATGTACAACGCCAAGCGCCAGCAGATTGGTTACGCCTTCTTTGACGAAGCCGCCCAGGGCTGGTCGCTGGACAGCCGCTAACCGCCACCGGCGCCAGGTCCGGTCGCGGGTAGCTGAATGCGGTTTCCGATGCCTTCGGCGCTGACATCGACTATGGGATGCTGGTGAAGCACTACGGCCCCCGGCAGCGTTGCCGATCAGCGCCGTTACAGCCCCGCGCGGTTCGTGAGCGCGCAACGGCGCACGATCACCGGCGGCCCGGAAATGGCGAAGATTTCGACAAGCCACGTAGAGCGCGCCAATCTGACGATGAACAGCCTCGCCGCGTTAGCGTGGTTAAAGGGCTGCGTAGAACTGCTTTTTAGTTACTCCAGCCTGTCGGTGCATTGATCCGATCAGGTCCTGCGAGAACGGCGCCTTTGGGCAATCCACCGTTACCTTGCGAAACGGAATGACTCCGTCTGGGGTTACCCATTGCTCGTGTGAGCCTTCGGTGTTGCGATGTATAAAACCCAGCTTGGCGAGAATCCTCTTGACCTCTTTACAGGTCAAGGGTTTCCAACCACTCATGCGGTGGCTAGTGTTGCAACGTGAGTGCCGATTCTTTTGTCTCGACTATTCTTAATCCAGAGGCGAAGTCGGTAGAAGTAAAAAGCGAGCCAGTACTTGAGCGGAGCGGGCCGATTCAGGAGACTGGATGCATGCTGCGAGTCGATCCCGTGTGCCTCACGCAGGAAAGACGAAATCTGTGACTTCAGCTTGTCTTCTGCTACTTTAAGAGACGCATCTTGAGCGGCCAAGTCAAAATCCAGGCACATCAAAGTCCATTGCCCGTCGCTGTCCTGTCGCCCATAGATGTGCACGCGAACGCTTTCCGAAGCCATGGGTCTATCCTGTGTGATGCCAAGTCTTATATAAGACTAACTAAAATCAGTGTAGTGGCGAAAAATTAAACGCGCAATGCGGTAAACGTTATTACCCTAGCAGGAGCCTGCTTACACCTCTAAATCTGTGGATCAAGTGGTTGCTGCGGCGCAACAAATCAAACCGTGCAGACGTCTGCACTGTCATGAAATCTGGTCGTTCTGGTGCTTTAAATCGGCAGAATGTCTCCGTTACGTTCAAAAGTACCAGTACCCCTACCCAAAAAATGGCCCCAACCATGCCACGCAAAGAACCGCAAATCATGTCCTTCGAGCAGTGGTGGGGGAAAAATCACGTACCAGGCGAACCGATGGACGCAAAGAAAATTTGGGACGCCGCGACCGCCTTAGAACGAGAAGCATGCGCCTTGCTTTGCCTAACAGATCGTGACTCAGCATATTACTCGCGACACCCATCAATCAAGAAATGGAAGCTAGTGGCACTTTGGCAGGCGCACGAAGCAATTACCAACCACACCAAAACGGTTTGACCGCGATCCTAGCGTTACAAATCAAACTGAGACACTATCCGGTCGCGCGTCCTGTTGCAACCATCGGAGAACCGGCCCTATGTGTTTTTCCGCACCAGCGAGTTTTGGCGCCGGCGTGCTGCTGGTGGCCATCGGATCGGTCGCGGCGCGGCGCACCCGGCATCCGGGCGAGTTGCCGTTCGCGCTGGTTCCGGTGTTGTTCGGAATCCAGCAGCTGATCGAAGGCGCGTTGTGGCTCACTTTTCCGGACCGCGCGCCGT
>JANLQZ010000110.1:0-1615 GCA_031368125.1 Betaproteobacteria bacterium | reverse complement strand
CCGGGCGGCGCTCGACACCGGCGAGCGCGACCTGTATCTGCTGGGCGCGTACAGCGACTGGCTGCTCGATCGGGGCCGCGCGCCCGAAGTGGTGGCGCTGCTCCAGAACGAGAGCCGCAGCGACCCGCTGCTGCTGCGCCTGGCGCTGGCGCAGAAGGCGCTGCAGTCGCCCGACGCCGCCGCGTCGATCGAGACCCTGCGCATGCGCTTCGACGCCAGCCACGCCCGCGGCGACACCGTGCACCAGCGCGAGAATGCACGCTTCGAGCTCGGCCTGCGCGGCGACGCCCGCGGCGCGCTGGTGCTGGCGCTCGCCAACTGGCAGGTGCAGCGCGAACCCGCCGACCTGCGCATCCTGGCTCAGGCCGCGGCGGCTGCCGGCGATGCGACAGCCATCGGCATCGTCCAGCGCTGGCTGGCCGAGACGCGTTTCGAGTACCCGCTGGTCGCCGCGCTGGTGAACGGCAAAGGCGCGACCAAATGAGGCGCAGCCTGTTGCTGCTGGCCGCGCTGGTCTGCACCTTCGTGCTGCCGCCGGCCTTTGCGCACAAGCCCTCGGACAGCTACCTGACGCTCAAGGTCGACGGCGCAAGGATCGACGGCCAGTGGGACATCGCACTGCGCGACCTCGACCACGCCCTGGGTCTGGACGCCAACCAGGACGGCGCCATCACCTGGGGCGAAGTGCGGGCGCGGCAGGCCGAGATCGCCGCCTACGCGCTGGCGCGGCTTCGGCTCGGACCGGCCAGCGCGCCCTGCCCGACACGGGTCGACGACCAGCTGGTCGACAACCACAGCGACGGCGCCTATGCGGTGCTGCGTTTCACGGCAAGCTGCGCCGCGGCGCCAAAGACACTGGCCGTCGCCTACCACCTGTTCTTCGACCTCGATCCACAACACCGCGGCCTGGTCCGCCTGGAGTACCAGGGCACGACGCGCGCCGGCATCCTGGGCGTCGACAGCTCCGAGCAGAAGTTCACGCTGGCCGAATCATCGGTGTGGGAGCAGTTCGCCGACTACGGGCGCGAAGGCGTCTGGCACATCTGGACCGGCTTCGACCACGTGTTGTTCCTGTTGTCGCTGCTGTTGCCCGCGGTGCTAATTCGCGCGCAGACACCGGGCCGGCGCTGGCAACCCGCGGCGGGTTTCCGCGCCGCCTTCTGGGACGTGGTACGGGTCGTGACCGCTTTCACGCTGGCGCATTCGATCACGCTGTCGCTGGCGGCGCTAGGCGTGGTCAGCCTGCCGTCGCGCTGGGTCGAGTCGGCGATCGCGCTGTCGGTGGTGCTGGCGGCGCTCAACAACATCCGGCCGCTGGTCTACGACAAGCGCTGGGTGATCGCGTTCTGTTTCGGCTTGATCCACGGTTTCGGGTTCGCGTCGGTGCTGGCCGACCTGGGGTTGCCGCAGGAATCGCTGCTGATCGCGCTGGTCGCCTTCAATGTCGGCGTCGAGCTGGGGCAACTGGTGATCGTCGGCGTGTTTCTGCCGATCGCATACCGTTTGCGCACCACCGGCCTCTACCAGCGCCTGCTCGTGGTCTACGGCTCGGCGCTCATCGCACTGATTGCGTCGGTCTGGCTGATCCAGCGCGCGTTCAACCTGCGGCTGATCG
>JANLQZ010000081.1:0-1975 GCA_031368125.1 Betaproteobacteria bacterium | reverse complement strand
CCAGCACAATGCCCTTGTCACGTACGAAAATCAGCGTATTGGCGGTACCCAGGTCAATCGCCAAGTCAGTGGAGAAATACTGACGGAATGCTCCAAACATCGAAATCCTCTCGGGCACGGCAAACACATCGGCATGCCGTCACCATATTGACCAGCTCAAATTTGTCGGTTTCGCACCAATTTCCGCAGCGTGGGGAATGGCGCGTAAAGGCGGGATAATACCCCATCGCCTGTGCGCGACCTGCCCTGCCGCGCGCCGTGTGGTGCGTCTGGCGACTGTTTCCCCCACTATTTCCGCCATGCTGCTCACACCCTCCGAAATATCCAACATCGCCAACCTCGCGCGCCTGGAACTGGCGCCCGCCGAGAGCGAGCGCATGCTTACCCAGCTCAACGACTTTTTCGATGTGGTCCAGCAGATGCGCGCCGTCGACACCCACGGCATCGAACCACTTTCCCACCCGTTTGCAACCATCGGTGACATCGCGTTGCGCCTGCGCGAGGATGTCGTGAGCGAACACGACACCCGCGACGCCAACCAGCGCAGTGCCCCGGCGGTGGAAGGCGGTCTCTACCTGGTTCCCAAGGTGATCGAATGAAGGGCCGCTCGCCACGCCCGGACCCGCCCCACGCAGCCTCCATGGCCAGCCCGAGATGACGCCGTCCACGACCGAACTTCACGACCTGGACCTGACGCAGCTGGTCGACCAGCTGCGCCGGCGCAAGGTCTCCGCACTCGAGGCGGCGCAACACTTCCTGCGGCGCGCCCAGGCCCACGATGCGCTGGGCGTCTACCTTGCGCGCGACGAAGAGGTCACGCTGGCCCAGGCGCGCGCCGCCGACCAGCGGCTGGCGCAGGGCCAGGGCGGCATGCTCGAAGGCGTTCCGCTGGCGCACAAGGACATCTTCGTCACCAGGGACTTCCCCACCACGGCCGGCTCGCGCATGTTGCGCGGCTACCGCTCGCCGTTCGACGCGACGGTGGTCGCCAAGCTCGCGCAGCAGGGCGCGGTGACGCTGGGCAAGCTCAACTGCGACGAGTTTGCGATGGGTTCCTCGAACGAGAATTCGGCCGTCGCCCCGGTCGGCCACAGCGCGCCGGTTGCGGTGCCCAATCCGTGGAACACGGCCCACATCCCGGGTGGCTCCTCGGGCGCCAGCGCGGTGGTCGTGGCGGCGCGGCTGGCACCGGCCGCCACCGGCACCGACACCGGCGGCTCGATCCGCCAGCCAGCGTCGTTCTGCGGCATCACGGGCATCAAGCCAACCTATGGGCGCGCCTCGCGCTACGGCATGGTCGCCTTTGCTTCCAGCCTGGACCAGGCCGGACCGATGGCGCGTACGGCGCGCGACTGCGCGCTGCTGCTGGGCGCCATGTGCGGGCCCGATCCCGACCGCGATTCGACCTCGCTGGACCAGCCCGCCGAGGATTACACACGCTCGCTCGACGGCCCAGTGCGCGGACTGCGCATCGGGGTGCCGGGGGAATTTTTTGGCGCCGGTGTTGCGAGCGACGTGCGCGCCGCGGTCGAGGGCGCGCTGGTCGAATACGAAAGACTGGGCGCCGTGCGGGTGCCGATTTCGCTGCCCCGCACCGAGTTGTCGATCCCGGTCTACTACATCATTGCGCCGGCCGAGGCGTCGAGCAACCTGAGCCGCTTCGACGGCGTCAAGTTCGGCCACCGTGCGCGCGAATACAAGGACCTGCTGGACATGTACCGCAAGACGCGCGCCGAAGGATTCGGCGACGAGGTCAAGCGCCGCATCATGATCGGCACCTACGTGTTGTCGCACGGTTATTACGACGCCTATTACCTGCAGGCGCAGAAGATCCGCCGCATGGTGGCGGACGACTTCCAGCAGGCGTTCCGGCAATGCGACGTGATCGCCGGGCCGGTCGCGCCGACGGTGGCCTGGAAGATCGGGGAGAAGAGCGATGACCCGGTCGCCAATTACCTGGCCGACATATTTACCC
>JANLQZ010000057.1:0-1568 GCA_031368125.1 Betaproteobacteria bacterium | reverse complement strand
AACATGATGTCGATCTCGGCGCTCGGTTCGGTGAACGGGAAGAAACTCGGACGAAAACGGATGTCGAGGTCGCGGGTCTCGAAGAAGGCCTGGATGAAATCGAGGTAGACCACCTTCAGGTCCTTGAAGCTGATGTTTTCGCCCACCCACAGTCCCTCGACCTGGTGGAACATGGGCGAGTGCGTCGAGTCGCTGTCGACGCGGTAACAACGGCCCGGCACGATGACGCGGATCTCGGGCATGGCCTGCCCCGCGTCGATCAGGTTGCGGTATTGCTTGACATGTTGCACCGCGTGACGGATCTGCACCGGGCTGGTGTGGGTGCGCAACAAATTGGGAGCGCCGGGTGTGCCGCCCTCGATGTAGAAGGTGTCGTGCATCGACCGTGCCGGATGGTCCTCGGGCGTATTCAAGGCCGTGAAGTTGAACCAGTCCGCCTCGATCTCCGGGCCCTGGGCCACTTCGAAGCCCATCGAACCGAAGATCGCCTCGATCCGCTCGGTGCTCAGCGAAATCGGGTGCAAACCACCGGCGGCGCGCCGGCGTCCCGGCAGGCTCACGTCCAGCGATTCGGCGTGCAGCTGGGCCCGCAACTCTGCGTCGGCGAGCGCCTGCCGGCGCGCGCCCAGCGCCGACTCGATCGCCTGTTTGGCCAGGTTGATGGCCGCGCCGCGCGATTTCTTCTCGTCTGCGCTCAGGGCTGCCATGCCCTTCATCAACTCGGTAATGCGGCCGGCCTTGCCAAGGAACAGCGCCTTGGCGTTTTCCAGTTCTGCCGGCGCGAGCGCCTGGTTGAAGGCGGCCTTCGCGGCATCAACGATTGCGGTCAAGTCGTTCATAAGGTCTCTGGTCGTTGGAACTGGCCCGTGCGAACGGCACGGGCATCCGGATCGGCGCATCTTCCTGGGTTGGTGGCAAAAAAAGGGCTAGTGCTCCTGGAAGCGCTAGCCCTTGTTTCTGGTGCAGCTCGCTATCGAAGGGACAGCCGCCCGCGGTGAACTCAGGCAGCCAGCTTGGCCTTGACTTGCTCCACGATGCCGGCAAAGGCAGGCATGTCATGCACGGCGATGTCGGACAGAACCTTGCGGTCGATCTCGATGCCGGCTTTCTTGAGGCCGTTGGCGAATTGGCTGTAGGTCAGGCCACACTGGCGTGCTGCCGCGTTGATGCGCGCGATCCACAACTGGCGGAACACGCGCTTCTTGGTGCGGCGGTCACGGTAGGCGTATTGCCCAGCCTTCATCACCGCTTCTTTGGCGATCCGAAAGACGTTGCCGCGGCGACCGCGGAAGCCCTTTGCAAGGGCCAGAACTTTTTTGTGGCGGGCGCGAGCCGTTACACCACGTTTGACGCGAGGCATGGTTTACTCCTTGTTCGTCGTTGGTTAAATGCCGAATCCGGGCAACATCTGCGCTATGTGACCCATGTTGGTCTCATGCACAGCCGTCGGGCCCCGCAGATGGCGTTTGTTCTTGGTGGTCTTCTTGGTCAGGATGTGACGCTTGAAGGCTTGGCCGCGCTTGACGGTACCACCGGGACGAACACGAAAACGCTTTTTAGCACCACTC
>JANLQZ010000671.1:0-1569 GCA_031368125.1 Betaproteobacteria bacterium | reverse complement strand
TGCACCGCGGACATTCCGGCACTCGATGCCGGCGAGCAGGACCGCATCACCCTGCTCGCCAAGTCGCTGCTGCGGCCGCACCCGTCGGCCAAGGTGGCCTACGGCACCGAAGGCGGGTTCTTCCAGGGCGCCGGCATACCGACCGTGGTGTGCGGTCCCGGCAGCATCGAGCAGGCGCACAAGGCCGACGAGTTCGTTTCGCTGTCGCAGCTGCGCCAATGCGAGTTGTTCATGCACAAGCTGGTGCAGCGCATGGCACGCGGCGTCCCGGCATGAGGTGCTGGTGTCGCCAGGCCGCAGTTCCCGCAATGTGTTTTCCCCGATCCTGAAGGAGTTTTCCATGAGTCCGACGATGAACATGAAGCGGTTGCTGGGCGCCACCGTGGCGGCGCTGGTGTGGTTGCCGATGGCGGCCATGGCCCAGGATTTCAAGCTGGCGATGAGCAGCCCGCCCACGTCCATGGATCCCCATTTCCAGAACATCACCACCAACGCCAATGTGATCGAGCACATGTTCGAACCGCTGGTGATGCGCAACGCCGACGGCAAGCTGGTGCCGGGGCTGGCCGAGTCCTGGTCGTTGATCAACGGCCTGACCTGGGAGTTCAAGATCCGCAAGGGCGCCAAGTTCAGCGACGGCAGCCCCGTGACGGCCGAGGACGTGGTGTATTCGCTCGACCGGCCGGCCACCATCAAGAACAGCCCGGCGAGTTTTACCCTGTTCACCAAGGCCATCATCAACAAGAAGGCCATCGACCCCGGCACGGTGCGCCTGACCACCGGCCTGCCCTCGCCGCTGATGCCGTCCGACCTGGTGTCGGTCATCATCGTCAGCAAGAAGGCCACCGAAGGGCTGTCCAGCGACGATTTTTCCAACGGCCGGGGCATGGTCGGCACCGGCCCGTACAAGTTCGTGCGCTTCCTGCGCGACGACCGGATCGAACTCGAGCGCAATGACAACTACAACGGGCCGAACAAGTCGCCCTGGGCGACCGTGACCATCCGGTTCATCGCCAATCCGTCGACACGCCTGGCCGCGCTGCTGGCCGGCGACGTGCAGGCGATCGAGAACGTGCCCACGCCGGACCTGGGCCGGGTGCGTGCCGACCCCAACCTGAGCGTGGTCACCAAGACCTCGCAACGCATGGTGTTCCTGTTCGCCGACTGGCGCGACAAGTCGCCGTTCCTGACCGACAAGAGCGGGGCGGTGCTGCCTGCCAACCCGCTCAAGGACGTGCGCGTGCGGCGCGCCCTCTCGATGGCGATCAACCGCGATGCGATCCGCGACCGGGTGATGGAAGGCTTGTCCGAATCCACCGAAAACCTGGTGGTGCCTGGCTCACCGGGTTACAACACTGCGCTCAAGCCGCAGAAATTCGACGCCGAAGGCGCCAGGAAGCTGCTGGCCCAGGCCGGTTTCCCGAATGGTTTCGGACTCACCGTGCATGGGCCGAACAATCGGCTGGTGAACGACGAGAAGATCGCCCAGACCGTGGCGCAGATGTTCACCCGGGTCGGCATCGACACCAAGGTCGACACCATGCCGATGGCGGTGTACGCGCCGCGCGG
>JANLQZ010000019.1:0-9860 GCA_031368125.1 Betaproteobacteria bacterium | reverse complement strand
GGCCCGGCTCACGATGCCGTTTTTCGGCCCGTCCTTGGCCGGCAGGTCGAACAGCACCACCGGCACCCCGACGTTGACCAGGTGCGCCGCAATCTGCGCACCCATCACGCCTGCGCCCAGCACGGCGACTTGTCTGACTTGGAAACGACGCATGAAAAATTCCCTGGTCCGCGGACCCTTGGTTACTGCACCCGGACCCAGGTCTGGGTGCGGCCAAACGGACCAATCGACCCGCGTACCTCCAGCTTTTTCCCGGCCTCGATCGGCGTCAGCTTGAGGGTGTAGTTCTTGCCGTTCTCGGGGTCCAGGATCTTGCCGTCTTCCCACACCTCCTTGCCATCCGCCTGCTTGGCGCCACGGATGATCTCCAGCCCGAGCAGCGGTTTGCCCTTGCGGTCATCGGTGCATTCGTCGCAGACGGCGTCCTGCTTCGCTTCCTTGCGCAGCAATTTCATGATCTTGCCCGAGAGCACTCCGGCCACTTCCATCACATGCACTTCGGAGGAAATCTCCTTGGTCTTGTCGTTGATGGTGTGCCACACGCCCACGGGCGTCATCTGTGCGAACGCGACGCCGAAGGTGGAAAAAACGGCGATCGCCGCGAGGTGTTTCATGGCCATGGGAATCTCCGGCTGGTGAATGTGGGGGAGCTGCGCTACGCGGGCGGATGCTACGCAAACACCGCTTCGGTGTCCATCAGGACTTTCGCTCCGGCGCGTGCGGTCAGCATCAGCGAGGCCGTCTCCGGGAACAGCTTGGCGAAGTAGAAACGCGCGGTCTGCAGCTTGGCCAGGTAGAACGGGTCGGTGTTGCCCGCCGCGATTTCACGCAATGCGACTTGTGCCATGCGGGCCCAGAGATACCCGAACACCAGGTGCCCGGCGACGCGCAGGTAGTCGACCGCGGCCGCCCCGACTTCGTCGGCATTCTGGAACCCCTTGAAACCGAGTTCAGTCGTGAGTTTGCTCATCTTGTCGCCCAGGTAGGCGATCGGGTTGATGAACTCGGCCATCTTCTCGTTCACGCCTTCTTCCTCCACCAACGCGGCAACCAGTTTGCCGAACTTCTTGAGTGTGGCGCCGTTGTTGCCGAGGATCTTGCGGCCCAGCAGGTCCAGCGCCTGGATCGTGTTGGTGCCTTCGTAGATCATGTTGATGCGCGCATCGCGCACGAACTGCTCCATACCGGATTCCTTGACGTAACCATGGCCGCCGAACACCTGCATGCAGGCGGAGGCGGCAATCCACCCGTTGTCGGTCAGGAAGGCCTTCATCACCGGCGTGAGCAGCGACAACATCTCACCGCTGTCCTTGCGCACCGCCTCGTCCGGATGGAAGTGCTCCTTCTCCAGCAACACCGAGCAGAACATCGCCAGCGCGCGGCCGCCTTCGGCATAAGCGCGGGCCGTCAGCAGCATCTTGCGCACGTCGGGGTGCACGATGATCGGGTCGGCCGGCTTGTCCCTGGCCTTGGTGCCGGACAGCGAGCGCATCTGCAACCGGTCCCGGGCGTACGCCAGCGCATTCTGGTAGGCCACCTCGGTCAGGCCGAGCGACTGGTTGCCCACCCCCAGGCGCGCGCCGTTCATCATCACGAACATGGCGTTCATGCCCTTGTTCGGCTGCCCCACGAGCGTGCCGATCGCGCCATCGAGCACCATCTGGCAGGTCGCGTTGCCGTGGATGCCCATCTTGTGCTCCAGGCGGCTGCAGTAGATGCCGTTGCGCGAGCCCAACGTGCCATCGGCGTTGGCGTTGAACTTCGGCACGATGAACAGGCTGACACCCTTGATGCCGGGCGGCGAGTCGGTCATGCGCGCCAGCACCAGGTGGATGATGTTTTCCGCCATGTCGTGTTCGCCGGCGCTGATGAAGATCTTGTTGCCGCTGATGCGGTAGCTGCCGTCCGGCTGGGCTTCGGCCTTGGTGCGCATCAGGCCCAGGTCGGTGCCGCAATGGGCTTCGGTCAGGCACATCGTGCCGGTCCATTCGCCACTGGTCATCTTGCGCAGGTAGGTCTGTTTCTGCGCCTCGGTGCCATAGGCGTGCAGAGCGGCATAGGCCCCGTGGGTCAGTCCCGGGTACATGGTCCAGGCCTGGTTGGAGGCGGTCAGCATCTCGTTGAGGCACTGGTTCACCACCAGCGGCAAGCCCTGGCCGCCGTACTGCGGGTCGCCGCTCAATGCCGGCCAGCCGCCTTCCACGTACTTGGCATAAGCCTGCCGGAACCCGCTCGGCGTGGTGACCTCGTGTGTCACCGGGTCGAGGCGGCAGCCTTCGGTGTCACCGGTGACGTTGAGCGGCAGCGTCACCTCGGTCGCGAACTTGCCCGCCTCCTCCAGCACGGCATCGATGGTTTCCCGGTCGATGTCGGCGTGTCGCGGCATGGCCTTGAATTCGTCCGTCACCTTGAGCAATTCGTGCATCACGAATTGCATGTCGCGCAGGGGCGGGGTGTAACTGGGCATGGTGTTTACTCCTTGAGACTGTGGGCGGAACTTGAAATGGTTTTGCGCGCTGCGGTGGGTGGCGCGGCGCCTGCCCCGTAGCCGTAGCCGTAGCGCGCAAGAATGTGGGCAAAACCGGTGTTGGCGCGTGCCAGCGAGCCTGGATTGTTGAGGAATCGGGCCTCGTAGTGCAGCGCCAGGATCAGCCCGTGGATCTCGAACGCGATCTGCTGCGCGTCGGCGCTGGAACGCAAATGTCCTTCTTCCTTGGCTTGCATCACCGAGCGGTGCATGGCCGCCAGCCAGGTCTTGACCGAACTCGCCAGCGCCTCGCGCACCGCGCCTGGGCGGTCGTCGAACTCGACGGCGCCGCTGATGAAAATGCAGCCCGACTGGATCTCGATGGCCACCCGCTTCATCCAGTTGGCGAACAGCGCTTCGACCCGGGGCAGGCCGCGCGGCTTTGCCAGCACCGGGTAAAAAACTTCCTGCTCGAACTGGTGAAAATATTCACGCACGACCGAAATCTGCAATTCCTCGCGCGAGCCGAAGTGGGCAAATACGCCCGACTTGCTCATGTGCATTAGTTCGGCCAGCGCCCCGATGCTGATGCCTTCCAGGCCCACCTGGGTCGCCAGGCGCAACGCCGCGTCCACGATCGCGGCCTTGGTCTGCTGGCCCTTGTGCGACACGCGGCTTTCGGAGCCGGAGTGCCGTTGGCCATCCTCCTGCGGGGGCGGGCCGGCTTTGTGGGACAGTTGGGCGACAGGCATGCGTTGGCTAAGAATAATACGAACGATCGTACTATTTTGCTTCAGTTCCTGGCTCTGCCAGGCGCCCGTACGCCGCTATAGAGCCCGGCTCCTAAGACCATTGAGGGTAAACCCGGGATGTGCGGCTAGCAGACTGAATCCGTGAGATCGCTGTCCAGCGGCGCAATAGGCAGGGCGCCAAGCACCGGCGGGGGCTCCGCCCGGCGTCGCACGGCCAGCCGCCCGAACCGGGGCGCGGCACTGATCTAGAGCTTGAACGGCACCACCAGCTGGCGCTGCTCTCCCAAGCCGTCGATACCCAGGTGCATCAGATCGCCCTTCTTCAGAAACAGCGGGGGTTTCATCCCCAGCCCGACGCCGGGGGGCGTGCCGGTGGTGATGACGTCGCCCGGCATCAAAGTCATGAACTGGCTCACGTAACTGACCAGCTTGGCCACGCCGAAAATCATGGTTCTGGTATTGCCGGTCTGCATGCGCTGGCCGTTGAGGTCCAGCCACATGGAAAGCTTCTGCACATTGGCGATTTCATCGCGCGTGACCAGCCATGGGCCGATCGGGCCGAAGGTGTCGCAGCCCTTGCCCTTGTCCCACTGCGGCCCGCGCTCGATCTGGTACTCGCGCTCGCTCACATCGTTGATGGTGCAGTAACCCGCCACATGGTCGAGCGCCGCTTTTTGTGAAACGTAACGCGCCCGGGTGCCGATCACGACACCGAGCTCGACCTCCCAATCCGATTTGACCGAGCCCTTGGGCAGCATCACCGGGTCGTCCGGGCCCTGGATGCAGGTGATGGCCTTCATGAAGACGATCGGCTCCTTGGGGATCGGCGCGCCGGACTCGGCCGCATGGTCGGCGTAGTTCAGGCCGATGGCCACGAACTTGCCCACGCCATTGACCGGGCAGCCCATGCGCGGCGCACCCCGGACCAGCGGCAGTGTCTCGGTCTTGAGCCGGCGCAGCCTGGCCAACGCGGCATCCGACAGCTGCTCGGGCCCGATGTCCTTGATGACCGCGCTCAGGTCGCGCAACTTGCCTTGTGCATCGACCAGGCCAGGTTTTTCCTTGCCGGGATTGCCATAACGAACCAGTTTCATCGATTGCCTTTCAGGTTGGTGGGGAATTGGTGCGGACCATTTTGCGCCCGCACCGTGGTGGTCGATCGCCCGAGGGCAACGCCAGCTCAGTAGGTAGACCGCCCACCCGACAGGTCGAACACGGCGCCGGTGGAGAACGAGCAGTCTTCGGTGCACAACCAGGTCACCATCGCAGCGACCTCCTCGGGGGTGCCGAAGCGGCCCATCGGGATCTTCGACAACATGAAGGCGATGTGTTGTGGTGTCATCTGGTCGAAGATGGCGGTCCTGACCGCCGCCGGGGTTACGCAGTTCACGCGCACACCGGTGTCGGCCAGTTCCTTGCCCAGCGACTTGGTCAGCGCCATCACGGCCGCCTTGCTGGCGCTGTAGGCGCTGGCGTTCGGGTTGCCGTCCTTGCCGGCGACCGATGCGATGTTGACGATGCGTCCGTAGTTGCGTGCACGCATGTGCGGGGAGACCTCGCGGCAGCAGTAGAACAGCCCGTTCAGGTTGACCTGCATCACCTGGTGCCAGTCCGGCACCGGATAGTCCCACAACTTGACATTCGGCCCGGTGATGCCAGCGCAGTTGACCAGCGCGTCGACCGCCGGCGCCTGGGCCAAGGTCAGGCGCAGGCCGTCGACCACGGCGCCATGGTCGGCCACGTCGACCACGACCGAGAACGCCTTGGCTCCGAGTTCGTCACAAGCGCGCGCCAGCGCCGTCCGGTCCCGGTCCCACAAGGTCACGCGCGCGCCCGAGGCCAGCATGCGCTGCGCGATCGCGAAACCCAGGCCGGTGGCGCCCCCGGTGATCACCGCGTGTCGGCCCGCCATGTCCAACTGGTTCATTGTTTCCCCTTGAATCGCCGCGCGCCGGTACTCATATCGTCATCCCGCCGTCCACCGAAAATACCTGTCCCGACGCAAACGCCGATTCGTCACTGGCCAGGTACACGATGATGGGCGCGATCTCATGCGCTTGCGCCAGTCGGCCCATCGGCTGGCGTGCGACAAAGTCCTTGCGCGCCTGCACCGGGTCGGCATAACTGTTGATGCGCTGCTGCAGCGACGGCGTATCCACGGTGCCGGGCGCGATCGCATTGCAGCGGATGCCTTTGCCCACGAAATCGGCCGCAACCGCCTTGGTCAACCCCACCACGGCCGCCTTGCTGGTGCCATAGACGCAGCGGTTGGCGAGACCCTTGATGCTGCTCGCCACGCTGGCCATGTTGATGATGCTGCCGGCCCCGGCCTCCAGCATCTTCGGAACCACGGCCTGGATCATCCAGAACTGCGAACGCGCATTGAGGTTGAAGGCGAATTCCCACTGCTCGTCGGTGGCCTGCAGGATGTTGCCGTTGTGCACGAATCCGGCGCAGTTGAACAACACGTCGATGCGTGGCATGCCGCCCACCAGCGCGTGGATGGCCGCCTTGTCCATCACATCGAGGACGGCGGTGCGCACGTTGGCCACACCGGCATAAGCCTCCAGCAAGGCCGGGTTCAGGTCGGTCGCCAGCACCTGCGCGCCCTCGCTGGCCATCGCCAGTACGCTGGCGCGGCCGATGCCTTGTCCGGCCGCGGTGACCAGCACCGCCTTGTCTTTCAGTCGCATGTGCTCTCCAAACCGATTGCCATCCGGCCGGTCCATCAGGGTTTCGCCTGATGGTGCCGCCGGTGTTTCGTGGGATTATTGATTGGCCTTACCACTTGTCCAATTATCGCTTACCCTTAATCCTGACCGCGCCGCGCGCCGGGCATCTGCATCCGCACCATCGACGTTGGACTGTGGCCAATTTCCGTTCACACCCAAGGAGACCCCCATGAAGACTTCCATCGGCAAGCTTCCCTGCGCCCAAACCGCCGCAACCGGAACCGCAGTGGCGCCGGTCGGCCACGGATGGGGCCGGGCCCGGCGTTCCTTGTGCGCGCGCGGCGCGGGCATGCTGGCCGGTCTGGCGCTGGCGGCGGCAACCTTGCCGGCATTGGCCCAGCCCTACCCCAGCCGCCCGGTCACGCTGATCGTGCCGTGGGGCGCCGGCGGCGGAACCGACGCCACGGCGCGCATCATCGGCAGCCTGCTCGAAAAGGAGATCGGCCAGCCGGTCACGGTTGTCAACCGCACCGGCGGCAGCGGCGTGGTGGGCCACGCGGCGATCGCTTCGGCCGCGCCCGACGGCTACACGATCGGCATGGCCACGGTCGAGATCGGCATGATGCACTGGCAGGGCCTGACCGATTTGAACGGCAGCTCCTACACGCCGCTGGCACTGGTCAACGCCGACCCGGCGGGTGTGCAGGTTCGGGCCGATTCGCCTTACAAGACCATCAACGACCTGCTCGCCGCCATCAAGTCCAACCCGGGCAAGTTCAAGGCCTCGGGCACCGGCCAGGGTGGCATCTGGCACCTCGCCATTGCCGGTTTGCTACGCGACCAGAAAATCGATCCGGCCGCCCTGCCCTGGGTGCCCAGCAACGGCGCGGCGCCCGGCTTGCAGGACATGATCGCCGGCGGGGTCGAGGTGGCGCCGGTGTCGCTGCCCGAATCACGTTCGCTCATCGATGCCGGAAAAGTCAGGAGCCTGGCCATCATGAGCGACAAGCCCTCTGCGTTGTACCCGAACGTGCCGACGCTGAAATCCGCCGTTGGCAGCGATTGGACCATGGCGGCCTGGCGCGGCCTGGTGGCGCCCAAAGGCATACCGACCGAAGCGCGCGACAAACTCAGCGCCGCCCTGAAAAAGGTCGCCGCCAGCAAGGACTACACCGAGTTCATGGCCAAGCAGGGTTACGGCGTGATCTACGCGGCCCCGGACGATTTCGCCAAATTCATGGCCAAGTCGGACGCCGAACTGGGCGCGACGATGAAGGCCGTGGGCCTGGTGAAGTGAAACTCAACGACGCCATATTCGGGTTGTTGCTGCTGGCGCTGGGCATCACCGTGCTGGCGGTGGTGCAGGCGTTTCCCAGGATCCCCGGGCAACGCGTGGGCCCGGCATTGTTCCCGGGCCTGATTGCGGCGGGCCTGTGCGTCGGCGGCTTGATCCTGCTGGTGCGCGGTTGGCGTGCGCGTGCGACCGAGCCCTGGCTGGTGCTGGAAGACTGGGTGCGCTCACCGCGCCACCGGCTGGCTTTCGCGGTGCTTGTCGGCTCGGTGGTCTTCTACATGCTGCTGTCGCAGCCGCTCGGGTTCCTGCTTTGCTCGACCGCCATCCTGTCGGCCCTGTTTCGCGTGCTGGGCCTGTCGATCGCCCGGTCGGTGTTGACCGCCCTGGTGGCGACACTGGTGATCCACTATGCCTTCTACAAACTGCTGCGGGTGCCCCTTCCCTGGGGCGTGCTGACGCCCTACGCATGGTAGCGGCGGGCGCCGAGCCAACCGCAGTGGCGGGTTGACCGGCATGTGGACGGCGGTTGCCCAGGCCTTCGGGATGGTTTTCGATCCCTACACCTTGATGGTGATGGTGCTCGCGTCTTTCTACGGTTTGTTCGTGGGCGCCGTGCCAGGCCTGACGGCCACCATGGCCACGGCGCTGCTGGTGCCGGTGACATTTTTCATGGCGCCGATACCGGCGGTGGCAGCCATCGTCACGGCCACCGCGATGGCCATTTTCTCGGGTGACATCCCGGGTTGCCTGCTGCGTATTCCCGGTACGCCGGCGTCCGCCGCCTACACCGACGAGGCTTATGCGATGACACGCAAGGGCCAGGCCGAAATGGCTTTGGGCGCCGGACTGGTCTTCTCGGCCGTGGGGGGGCTGTTTGGAACCGCGGTGCTGATCGTCGCGGCACCCGCACTGGCCGAATTCGCCACCCGCTTCAGTTCGTTCGAGTACTTCTGGCTGGTACTGCTGGGCCTGACCTGCGCCGTATTCATTACCTCCGACCGCCCGCTCAAGGGGTTGATCACGCTTTTTCTCGGCCTGCTGGTGGCATGTGTTGGCCTCGGGAACCCGGCTGGTTTTCCGCGCTTCACCTTTGGCAATACCGAAATGATGGGTGGCATCGGAATGATCTCGATGATGATCGGCATGTTCGCAATATCGGAAATCATCCGTTTCGTGGTCGACACCAGCCCGCCGGCGGAACTGGTGGTGGCACAGGTGGGCAATGTGCTGCGGGGCCAGTGGGCGCTGGCGCGCAGGTACCCGCTGCAGATCCTGCGCGGCAGCGCGCTGGGTACCGCGGTGGGTGCGTTGCCCGGCGCGGGGGCGGACATTGCCGCATGGATGTCGTACGCCATGAGCAAGAAGTTCTCCAGGGAGCCCGAGAAATTCGGCACCGGGCATGTGGAAGGCATCGTCGAGTCGGGCGCGGCCAACAACAGCGCATTGGCCGGCGCCTGGATACCGGCGCTGGTGTTCGGCATTCCGGGCGATTCGATCACGGCCATCGTGATCGGCGTGTTGTACATGAAGAACATGAACCCGGGCCCTTCGCTGTTCACGACCAATCCGCAGAACATCTATGCCGTGTTCCTGATCTTCATCCTGGCCAACATCATCATGATCCCGTTGGGCATCCTGTGCATCAAGGCCGCCCAGCGGATCCTGAGGGTGCCGCGCAACATCCTGATGCCGATCATCCTGGTGTTCTGCATCGTCGGCACCTTCGCCATCAACAACACCCTGTTCGATGTCGGTGTGATGCTGGTGGCCGGCCTGGTGGCGTATGTGCTGGAGGAAAACCGGTTCCCGATCGCGCCAGCCATCCTCGGCGTGGTGCTTGGTGGCATGCTGGAGGAGCATTTCATCACGTCGATGATCAAGTCCGATGGCAGTCTGCTGGCCTTTTTCTCGCGGCCGATTGCGGCCTCACTGGCGCTGGTGACGGTACTGGTCTGGATCACACCCGCGTTGCTGGCCGTGCTGCGCCGACGCAGAACCTGAGCGACCCCGACCCCGAAGCCCTGGCTGCGTCCGGGCCTGCCCGGGGCAGCGCCAGCAGCGCCGGCGCATGGCGGTTCTCTTACGGCATCACATTCAGTGCATCTGGTCGGGACCGTGCGTCACGGTCACGTCCGCGATTTGCCGATGGTCGATGGCATCCCAATCCCATTCGATGCCCAGCCCGGGGGTGTCGGGTGGGTGCGCGTAGCCATGCTCGACCCGGATGCGGCTGCTCGTGATGTCGTCGAGCTGCGGAATAAATTCGACCCACGCCGCGTTGGGCACCGCCGCGCACAGGCTCACATGCAGCTCCATCAGGAAATGCGGACAGACCGGGACGTCGAAGGCTTCGGCCAGATGGGCCACCTTGATCCAGGGCGTGATGCCGCCAATTCGCGCCACGTCGGGTTGCACGATGCTGCACGCCGAGCGCTCCAGGTACTCGCGGAACTGGCCCAGGTGGTAGATCGACTCACCCACCGCCACCGGGATCGGGGTGTGCTCGCGCAGCTGGCGGTGGCCCGACACGTCTTCGGCCGGCAGCGGTTCCTCCAGCCAGGCCAGGTCGAAGGGCGCAAATGCGGCGGCGCGGCGCACGGCTTCGGGGCGATGGAAACCCTGGTTCGCGTCGGTCATGAGGTCGAAGTCGGGGCCGACCGCCGCGCGCACGGCCG
>JANLQZ010000005.1:0-2676 GCA_031368125.1 Betaproteobacteria bacterium | reverse complement strand
CCATGCATAAGCCAGCACCAGCAGCGGCACGGCCAGCAGCAGCCACAGCAACTGCGGCCACAGGAAGGACAGCGGTAGGTTCATGTCTTCCTCGTGATGGGTTTCCAACCAAGGCGGCCCGAGCCGGAGGCGTTGCCGGCGTCGGAAGGTTGCGGTGCAGGCCCCATTGTGTATTGGCCTTGCCGACCCTGCTTAGAACTTGAAAGCGACCATCCCGCCATGCCATCCCGGGAAGCCGGAGAGCAGCAATCGAATCGCCATGGCGCAGCATCGCACGGGTCGACGGATATCGATAAGAATGGGGCTAAATGGATTTGTTGTTGGAGTCGATGGGTCCAGACCGCACTACAGTAATTCGACCGGTGGCGTGAGCGCGAGGCCCTGCGCTCGTTTGGCAAGGCGCTGATCGAATGTCGCAAATGCTGTAACACGCGAACTGCGGGCCAAGTGCAGAGCATCCGCGAAATCGAGTCCCTTGTCGAAGGCGTCGAGCGCCGTCAGCACTGCGGCACGGTCTTCGAGCGTGATGTGCTCGATGCCGGCCAGGGCCCGTATCACCCTGGCAACGTCGCGCCGTGGCAGGGTATAGAAACCTCGCATCACCCATTCGAACTCCAGCAGCACTGTGACCGGGACGTAGGCCCGTTCAGACAGCGCGGCAATGGCGGCCGGACGTTGCCGGGCAGCCTGCGCATCCTCGGCGTCGTCGACAAAGAATCGAGCCAGGACGTTGGTGTCCAGGGCTTTCATGGCTTGCCCGGCCGCGCTCTTGCCAACACAGACGCCGCATCAAAGTCCTGCAGACGGCGTGGCACGCCGCGTTTTGGGGCCTTCACCATGCCGGCCAATTGTGTAACGTCAGCCTTCGGGACCGATTGGACGACGCGCAGCTTGATGCCGTCCGCCTCTTCGAGCACTTCGAGCCTGGAACCCGTGCCAAGCGCCAGTCGGCGCCGCAGCACGGCGGGCAGAACAACCTGCCCTTTCGAGGAGACGATCAGTGTTGACATGTGGTTGCCTTACGCCATTGGATGCTGTTGAGTATAAGACGGCTTACGTCGTAAGGCAAACCACCGTGGCCCGCCTTCATGCCAGGATGATCACTGGTTGCGTCGAGCATCCCCGCGCGTCTGGGCGTCGGGTGTTGCCAGCGCGCCGCAGCAGCCATCAGCCCGTCGCCAATCACCTGGTTTCCAGGGAACGATACGGCAAGAGCAACGAGGTTGCGGACGCCATTGCCTTTCTTGCATCGGATGGTGCGGGTTTACCGCCGGGCGGGACCTTCGGGTGGACGGTGGCGCTGCGCGATCGGTTTGATGGCCATACTCGCGCGTTATAGTGTTTGCGACGCGTTCCCTCCCGCAAACGATTGGCGAGCCAGTTTTGCCCCCAGACCCGTTCGTGCATCTTCCGGTTCTTCGCGACCGCTGACTCCACCCGGCGAGTCGGAGTTGCGCCTGACCCCAGAAGTGCTCGGCCTCTGGGACCAACGTGCCCGCAAGGAAGGTCGCCCCGAGAACTGGCGCCTTCCGGACGATCAGCGCGAAGCTTCGCGGCGGGCCGTTCTGGGGGACCGGCATACCGCCCGGGACCTCTGGGTCTACGCCTATGGGCCCCTGATGTGGGACCCCGGTATCCATTTTTCAGAAGTGCGGCTGGCGCACCTGGACGGCTACCAGCGCCGGTTCACGTACCGGATCACCGCCGGACGCGGCACGCCCGAGTGCCCGGCGCTCATGTTGTCGCTGGAACGCCAGGCCGGGTGTTGCCGAGGCCTGGCATTTCTCGTATCGCCGCGGGCTCGGCGGACATGGAGTCCGCGATCCTCTGGCGGCGCGAGATGCTGCGCGATGGTTAACGCCCGGTGATGCTGCCGATGGCCACCCCGCAAGGCGCGATCACGGCGCTGGTGTTTGCCGCCAACCCGTCGCACCCGGAGTACGCGGGAGAGCTGCCGCTGGTCGAGACCGCGGCTGTCATAGCCAGCGCCTGCGGGCCGCTGGGAACGAATCGCCATTACCTGGAGCAACTGGCGGCGCAACTGGCGGCCCTGGAGATCGAAGACGCTTATGTTGAAGAAGTGCTGGGGCAGGTGCAGGCGTGTGGCGGACAAACAAGGTCAGCAGGCCGTGCTGGCCACCGGACTGCGAAACCCAGGCGAGCACCTGGGGCGTGATCTCGACCAGCCCGCAGCGGGTAGCGGACTGCCGACAACAACGTCGTGCCGAGGCCGTTGCTTGGCAGCCGGTTAGCGGCTGTTGAGCACCAACTGCGCAATCACGCCCGTGGCAATGGCGATGAGCGCGTAGTCCGCCCCCACCTGCACCCACTGCTGAGTTCAACACTTACTCTCGGGAAATGCTGTTCAGACGAACCGAGCCACTTCTGGCGACCCTCAATGCCCCTCCATCGCCACTTCTCATGGAGTTTGCTCTTGGTTTGCTCAGCAGTACTTTCCGGCATTCCGAGACCCTCAGCTTTATATTGGTCCAAATATACGTTGCAAAATTGCCGAAGTTCTGTCAGTGTCGCCCCCTCACGTCGTCCGAACATTCCGATGCCTACACGCTGGTTACCGGTGGGCTCTTCAGAATGCGGCTCAACGCCGTCAGGAATGGGTGGAAGCTCGGGAGGAACGGGCAGGAAGTCCTGTGTCATAGCGGAGGATGTTAAGCC
>JANLQZ010000975.1:0-2658 GCA_031368125.1 Betaproteobacteria bacterium | reverse complement strand
GACGTTCTGCGGCCACTGGCGGGTCGGCCAAAGACCGGTATCGTGCAGATCGGCACTGCGGGATTCGCGGTGGTGGCTGAACGATTTGCCACAGCCGCGCGAAAACACCGTCTGCCAAGCATCGGCTTCCTCAAGGTGTATGCCCGGGCCGGTGTGCTGATGTCGTATGGCCCGATCCAGGAGCTCTATTTCCCGCGCGCCGTACTCATGGCCGACAAGGTCCTGCGCGGCGCGAATGTCGCACTGATGCCGATCGAAGGCCCGGACCGCTTCGAGCTGGTGATCAACATGGCGACCGCGCGGGCCATCGGCTTGAAGATTCCCGCTTCACTGCTGCTGCGCGCCGATGAGGTGATCCAGTGAAAACACGAAGTGCTTCGGTGCGGACTCACATCCCGCAGCGATGTGACGTTGGCATCAAACGGCGCGCCGCCATTGCGTTGCTGGCATCGCCGCTGGTCGCGCGCGCCCAGCGGCCAAGCCTGCCCGTGATCGGATTCCTCAGCGGCGTGTCGCGTGATGAGTCGGTGGGTCGTGTGGTCGCGTTCCGGCGCGGGCTGGCCGAATTCGGGTACGTCGAGGGAAAGAATGCTGCGATCGAGTTCCGATGGGCCGATGGCCGCTACGACCGGCTGCCCGGCATGGCGGCGGAGCTTGTCCGTATGCCGGTGGCCTTGATGGTGGCAACCGGCGGGCCGCGTGCCGCGCAGGCGGCCATTGCGGCCACGTCAAGCATTCCCATTGTTTTCACCATGGGGGGGGACCCGGTGCGCATGGGTGTGGTGCAGAGCCTGGGCCGTCCAGGAGGCAATGTGACCGGGGTCAGCTTCCTGACGGTGGACCTGGTGCCCAAACGCGTCGAATTGCTGCGTGACCTGCTGCCCCAGGCCAGGCTGGTGGTACTCATGGTGAATCCGAACACGGAAATGTTCGAAACCCAGGTGAAAGTCGCGCAGGACGCTGCCCGCGCGGTTGGCCATCGGCTGCATGTGGTCAGGGCCGGCACCGATGCGGAGATCGATGCGGTATTCACGACGTTTTCGGCCCTTCGCCCGGACGCCCTGCTGGTTGGCACCGATGCGTTCTTCACCGCGCGCCGGAGCAAGCTCGTTGCATTGGCCGCCCGTCATGCGCTGCCCGTCATGTACGAAGGACGCGAGTCGGTGGTCGCCGGTGGCCTTATCAGTTACGGACCGAGTATCGAGGAGGCCCATGCCCGGGCAGGAGCCTACGTGGGCCGCATCCTGGGCGGCGCCCGGCCGGCCGACCTGCCGGTATTGCAGCCCACCAATTTCGAACTGGTGATCAACCTGAAAACCGCCAAGGCGCTGGGCCTGAGCATTCCACAATCGCTGCTGCTGCGCGCCGATGAGGTGATTAAATGAACCCGGGTCGACGCCGCCACCTGCTGCTGCTGGGTAGCGCATGGCTGGGCGCATCGTCCCCTGGATTGGCGCATTCTGCCGGCCGCGTCTACCGCATCGCCCACCTCTCGGGCAGCGGCGCGCTGGCGAGCAAACCGTTCCTCGACGCCTTTCGTGCGGGTATGCATGCGCTGGGCCATTCCGAACCGGATGCTTATGTGTTGGAGGAGCGCTACGCCGAGGGCAAAGGCGACCGGCTCCCTGGCCTGGCGCAGGAACTGGTGCAACACCGACCCGACGTGTTGCTGGTCTCCACCACTCCGGCCAGCCTGGCAGCCAAGGCCGCCAGCACCAGCGTACCCATGGTGGTGGTGCTGGTGGCTGACCCGGTGGGCGCGGGCATCGTGCAAAGCCTGCCACGGCCAGGTGGCAATATCACCGGCATCACCAACATCGTGGCCGAGCTGGCGGGCAAGCGGCTGGAACTGCTCAAGCAGATGGTTCCGGGTGCGTCGCGCGTCGCGGTGTTCGTCAACCCCGACTCGCAGAACGCGCCGCTGCAATTGCGCAGTGCGCAGGCAGCCGCCAGCCGCCTGGGCATCGAATTGCGCCCGCTGCTGGAGATACGCAAGCCGGCCGATCTGGAGCCGGCCTTCGAGGCTGCCGTGCGGGCACGCGCAGGTGCCGCGATCCGCATGATCGACCCGCTGGTGTTCATGCTGCGCGAGCAGACGGCGGCCTTGTCGATCCAACACCATCTGCCGGTGATCTACCCGTCGCGCGAAGATGTCGAAGCCGGTGGTCTGGTCTCCTACGGCACCAACGTGCCCGAGCAGTACCGCCAGGCCGCCGGTCTGGTCGACAAGATACTCAAGGGAGCCAGGCCGGCCGACCTGCCGGTGGAGCAACCCACCAAGTTCGAACTGGTCATCAACCAGAAATCGGCCAAGGCGCTGGGCCTGACAATCCCCCAGGCGCTGCGGCTGCGCGCGGACGAGGTGATCGAATGACGGGGCGAGACCAGATCGCTGTCGGGCCATCGGGCGCGCCGCACTGCATGGTAAGATTCAATGCTTACAACTGGAGTTCTCCCTGTGTTTTCCACCGTCTTGTCGAGCAAGGGCCAGGTCATCATTCCCAAGAACGTGCGCGCGGCGCGGCGCTGGGGGCCGGGCACCCGGCTCGAAGTGTTCGATACGCCGGAAGGGGTCTTGTTCAGACCGGTGCAACACGCGGTCAAGGCCACGCTGGCCAGTGGCCTGTCGGCCATCCGCCAGCGGGTGGCCTACCGCGG
>JANLQZ010000959.1:0-2748 GCA_031368125.1 Betaproteobacteria bacterium | reverse complement strand
CCATCCCGGGAAAGCCTTGTCGCTCCGGCAAGAATTGTCATCCCGGACTCGCTCCGGGATCCATGGATTGCGGGTGCTGAAACTCCGGACTCGATCCGGGGCCGCAATGACACTGTGGTAGCGATTGCGGGTCCTTCGTGTATCGCCGAGTTGGCCCATCCTGGACTCGGCCCATCCCGGACTCGGCCCATCCTGGACTCGGCCCATCCCGGACTCGGCCCATCCCGGACTCGGCCCATCCCGGACTCGTCCCGTCCTGCACTTCGCCGGTACTGCACTTCGCCGGTCCTGAACCCAGCCCGAACGGATCTTGTCCCGCGAACGCGTTTGGGTATCAGGCCGCCTCCACACCCAGTTTGCGCAAGTGCGTCGACAACTTGTGGGTCGCCTTTGCATCGAGCTTGTCGACCAGGCCGACCAGGGTCTCGTGCACCGGCGCAATCCCGGCGAAACCCAGGATGTTGCGCTCCAGCGACTTGATGCTGTGGGCGCGAAAGTACCAGCGGTACACCATGGCCGGCATGCCCATGGTCACGACCACGCGGGCCGAGCGACCGCCCAGGGCCTTGGCGCCGAAGGGGTTTTCGGCGTCACGCTTGAAGGCAAAGCCGGGTCGCGCCACCTGCTCCAGAAATCCCTTGAGAAGCGCAGGCATGTCGCCCATCCACAACGGAAAGAAGAACACCAGGTGCTCGGCCCAGCCGATGTCGTCCTGCGCGGGCTGCAGGCTGGTCGGCAGCGGCCCTTGGTCCCAGTCCTTCTGGCTGCGCAACAACGGGAAATCCACCGTCGCCACCTCGACGCGCCGCACCTGGTGCCCGGCGCTGTTGGCGCCGTCGGCATACGCGTCCGCCAATACGTGCCCGAGGTGTCTCTCGCCCGGGTCGGGGTGCCCCTGGATCAGGAGAATTCGCTTTATGGTCATGGGAACTCCGCTTGCAAAAACCAGAGGCCATGCTCACACGCTGGTGACGATGGGCGTTGAGGCGTGTCAATTGACACGCGGTCCGCGGCGCCGACCAACATCGAGGCACCGACCCGCCCCGTCATGCGCACCGACCCGCTTGGTTATGCGCGCCGACCCGCTTGGTTATGCGCGCCGACCCGCTTGGTTATGCGCGCCGACCCGCCCCGTCATGCACGTCGCGCCGCCTGCAGAAAACCCTGCAACAACCGGTCGACCTCCGCCGCCCGCTCCTGCTGCACCCAGTGCCCGGCTCCGGGAACCAGATGGCAACCCAGCAGCCGCGTGCAGGCGACCGCACGCATTTTCTCGAACGCGCCGGGCGACTGGAACACACCCCAATCGCTCTGGCCTGCGATGAAACAGGCGGGTACGTCGATCGTGCGCCCGGCGAACAGCTGCAGCTCCACCAGGCTGCGCGCATCGGTGGCGCAGCGGTACCACTGCAGGCCACCCTGGAACCCGGTGCGTGCGTATTCGGTGCTGTAGACGGCGAGCTCGTTCTCCGTCAGCCAGTGGCAGGCCGCGACCTGCTCGCTGGAGGGCATGTGCGGCGCCACGGTCTGCGCCATGTCGAGGTCATTTTCCATGACGTAGTAGGTCGGCAGCCGGGCCAGTTCGGTCGCCGTCCAGGCCTGCAGCGGATGGGGCCGGTTCTGCTCCCAGTCGCCGCTCTTGCAGTGGTAGTAGGCGCGCAGGAAGGCATGTACACCCTGCGCGCAATGCCACATGTCGCGATTGGCCTGCGCCGTGGCGTAGTACCACTGGTAGTGCTTGCGCGCCGGCGTGAGGCGCGCCAGACCGGCCAGCGCGCGCGCCATTGCGGCATGCGCAGGCTCCGGCTGCGGCGCGCCGGCCGCTGTACCGAAGGGCAGTTCGGGGGGTCCGGCAAAGGGCGCGCTCATGAGTACGACCGAGCGAAATACATCGGGGCGAATCAGGGCGCACCAGGCCGCCACCGGGGAACCGAAGTCGTGCCCGACCACAGCCGCCACGTCGTGGTATCCGAACGCCGCCACCAGCGCCAGCGCATCACGCACCAGCGCCGGCATGCGAAACGACGCCACGTCGCCGTCGTAGCGGCCGTCCCAGCCGGTGGTGCGGCCATAACCGCGCTGGTCCGGGGCGATCACGTGGTAACCCGCGTCGGCCAGCGGCAGCATCAGCTTGCGCCAGCTGTAGGCCAGTTCGGGAAAACCATGCAGCAAAAGGATGCAGGGCCGTTTCTGATTGCCCGCCAAGGGCTCGAACCCGGCTTCCAGAACATGCACCGCCATGCCGTTCACGCCCGGCACCAGGCGCGCGCGCACTCCGCTGGGCAACACGCCCGCGTGCAGGGGGGCTGGAAGGTCGGCCGACAAGACGTGCTCCGGCGCAGTTCCAGCGACCGCTCAGGACCCGGTTGCGGGCGGCTCCGCCTTGGCACGCGCGGCCGCACGCATGGCGTCGGCCTGAGCCCGGGTGATGCCCAGCGTCTGCAACATCGGGCTCGGCGCCTCCGGATCCCAGGAATGCCTGGGTCCGATCGTGATGCCGCCGTCGACCGTCAGATGGGTGCCAGTCACGAAACCCGCGGCATCCGACGCAAAGAACAACGCCGCTTCGGCAATGTCGCGCGGCTGGCCCGAGCGGCCGATCGGATTGGCCACGCCGCTGCGTTCGGACACCACGCGGGCCATCTGCTGCGAGCCCTGTGTATCGAGGCCGAACGCGCCGCCGAAGATGCTGGTCGCGATGAAGCCCGGGACGATCGCGTTGATGCGTATGCGGTGCGCCGACAGCTC
>JANLQZ010000956.1:0-6072 GCA_031368125.1 Betaproteobacteria bacterium | reverse complement strand
GGCTTACAGGTCCTACCTGCGCCGCCTGGCCAACATGCTGCACGAACAGCCGTTTCTGCTGGGCGAACAAGCTTGCGTGGCGGATTTCGCAGCGTACCACCCGTTGTGGTTCACGCGCGTATGCACCAGTGCCATGGCCGGTATCCTCGAGGCCACACCGGCCGTCATCGGCTGGATGGACCGCATGGCAGCGCTTGGGGTTGTCAGCATGACGCCGATGGATTCCGCGGCGGCGATCGCCACCGCCGCCGCCGGCGCCAGCGCCAGCCTGGCACCGCTGCCGGCCGGTCCGTTTCAGGATGAACACGGCATCGCGCTGGGCACGCAGGTCGTGATCACAAGCGAAAGCTTTGGCCCGGAGCCGACCGCTGGCGAATTGATCGCCGCCACGCGCATGCATTACACGCTGCGCCGCACCGATGTGCGTGCCGGCACGGTGCATGTGCATTTCCCGCGCATCGGTTATCTGCTGCGGGCCGCGCCCGCTCCATGAGCAGCAAGCATGCGGTCCGGTGGACGTTGGCGGACTTCGCGGCGCTCACACGGTACGATTTATACGATGTGTTGCAGCTTCGCAGCGAGGTGTTCGTGGTGGAACAGGCGTGCACCTTCCAGGACCTCGACGGCGCCGACGGACAGGCGCTGCATCTGCTGGGCCATCTCGGAGGGCAATTGGCAGCCTACGCGCGCTGCTTCGGCCCCGGAGTCAAGTACCGCGAGGCCAGCGTCGGCCGCATAGTCACGCGCAGCAGCGCGCGCAGCTGCGGCCTGGGGCACGACCTGGTCGAGCGCGCCATCGCTGCCATCACCGAGCGGTGGGGCCTGCAGGCGATACGCATCGGTGCGCAGGCCAGGCTGAAGGATTTTTACCAGCGCCATGGATTCACGGATGCCGGGGTTCCTTACGTGGAAGACGGCATCGACCATCTGGAGATGTTGTGGCAACCGGCGCAATGACCCGCGGCAAGTACGCGCGCGAGTGCCGATAACCGGAGACAGGAATGATTGAAGACTTCAAGAACAAGACCGCTGTCCTCACTGGCGCCGGATCGGGCTTCGGGCTCGAATGCGCCAGGATCGGGGCGCGGCTGGGCATGAACCTGGTGTTGGCGGACGTCCAGCAGGATGCGCTGGACAAGGCGGCCACCGAGTTGCGGGCCAGCGGAGCGCCGGTGCTGGCATTTCGGCTCGACGTCTCGAAGGCGTCCGAGGTCGAGGCGCTGGGGCTGGCGGTGCAGGCGCGCTTTGGCGTTCCGCACCTGGTATTCAACAATGCCGGCGTCGGCGCGGGTGGGCTGATCTGGGAGACCAGCGTGAAGGATTGGGAATGGGTGCTGGGCGTAAACGTGATGGGTGTGGCCCATGGCGTTCGGGTGTTCACCCCGATGATGCTCGAGGCAGCCCGGCGCGACCCGGCCTACCACGGACACATAGTCAACACCGCCAGCATGGCCGGGTTGTTGAACCCGCCCAATATGGGTGTCTACAACGTCAGCAAACACGCCGTCGTGAGCCTGTCCGAGACCTTGTACCAGGACCTGGCACTGGTCACAGACCAGGTCAGCGCCAGTGTGTTGTGTCCCTTCTTTGTGCCCACCGGTATCAACCAGAGTCAACGCAACCGTCCCGCCGAACTTCAGGATGCCGCGGCCCAACCCACGCGTAGCCAGGTGATCGGGCAGGCCATGAGCAGCAAGGCGGTGGGTTCGGGCAAGGTGTCGGCTGCGGATGTGGCGCAACTCGTTTTCGACGCGGTCGGGGCCAATCGCTTTTACATCTATAGCCATCCCAAGGCCATCCGTTCGGTTCAGACCCGGCTGGAAGACATCGTGCTGGCGCGCAATCCAACCGATCCGTTTGCAGACAAGCCCGAAATCGGCGCAAACCTGAAGGCCGCCTTGCGTGCGGCGGACAGTTGAAGATTCGAGGTTTCGCGGCACCCGCCGCCATGGCCGGCCGCGGAGATCGCCTTGGCAGCCGCGGTTTCGGGCCTGCGATGCCGCACGCACTGCGCGTGGATCCTGGGGTGAGGCCGGGATGACAGGTGCGGCGCGGGGATCCTGGGGTGAGGCCGGGATCACAGGTGAAGCGCGGGGAGCGCGGGGTGAGAACCGGAGGACGAGCTCCGCTCGTGGATCCCTGGTCGGGACCGGGATGGCCGATGCGGCGGCAATCCTTGTCGTGGCCGATGCGTTGCTGGAGCGCCACTGGCGCGCAGGGGTCAGTGCACTTGCCTGGCGCTCATCTGGTCGAACAGGTCGACCTGCGCCCGGATGTCCTCGGTCTTGCCAAGGATCTGGGTGAAGCGCAGCAACTGGTCGTCCTCGATGAAACTGGCCGACGACTCTGCCGCGAGCAGCGTTTCAGCCGGCTGCGGGCGCGCAATGACATATCCCTGCACGTAGTCAACTCCGATCTCGGCCAGGGTCTGCACGGTCGCGGTGTCTTCTGCCCACTCGGCGATCGTCTGCATGCCCAGATTGCCGGCCAGGTTGACGATCGCCTCGACGATCGCAACGTTCGCCGGGTGGCCATTCATGTTGACGATAAAACTGCCGTCGATCTTGAGCAGGTCGGCCGGTAGTTCCTTCAGGTAGGAAAACGAGGTGTAGCCGGCGCCAAAATCATCCAGCGCAACCTTGGCGCCGTAGCTGCGCACGGTGTCGATGAACTGCCGCGTGTTATTGAGGTCGTGCAGTGCGACGCTCTCCGTGATCTCGATGCACAGGTGCCGGGCAATCTCCCGGTTGGCCGACAGCATCGTGAACACGTCCTGCATGAACTTTTCGTCGTTGAGCGATGCGCCGCTCAGATTCATGCAGACAAACCGGGTGTTGGTCAAACGCCTCTGGTGGGTGGTCAGCCACGCCAGCGTTGTCGACAACACCCACCGGTCGATGACTCCCATTCGCCCGCAAGTCTCGGCGGCGGCAATCAAGCGGTCTGTCGGCACCAGATTGCCCTCGGAGTCGCGCATGCGCAACAAGACCTCGAAGTTGAGCGATTTGTGCGGCGCATTGAGCGACATGATCGGCTGCATGACCAGAAACAGGCCGTCCGTGGCGGCGCTGGTCGACAGCACCTCGACCAGGCGCAGTTCGGCTTCGTGCTGCTGGAACGCCGGAGCATCGTGGTCATACACCACCAGCCCGTCATGGTGACCGCGCTTGGCCTCTCGGCACGCCCGGTCAGCCGTCGACAGCGCGTCCTTGATCGACGTACCAGCGCGCACTTCGATCAACCCGATCGACCCGCGCACATGGAACGCCTTCTCGCCCACCCGGAACAGGGCACTGCCGATGCTGCGCACGATACCCTGGCACACCAGGGCTGCGAGCGGCATCTTCGTGTCTGGCAAGACGATGACGAATTCGTCACCCCCCACGCGGCCGATTTGAATCCCGCCAGAGACCATGTCGGTAACACGTTTGCAAACCTGCTGCAAGACCTCGTCGCCGGCGCTGTGCCCGTACAGGTCGTTGATGAGCTTGAATCGGTCGAGGTCAAGGTAGGCCATTGCAAGCGGCTTGCCTTTGGCGGCCAGGGCACAGGCCGCCACGAACGCGTTTTCTATGCCGCGGCGGTTGAGCACCTTGGTCAACGGATCGTTGTAGGCCAGGAAGTTCAGGTCTTCAGTGGCGCGCGATTTTTCCGTGACATCCTGCAGCGAGCCTTCGATCCTGTCATTGGCAAGCGTTGCCTGGACCAGGAACCGGCGCGGCTCGCTGTCGTCGCGTGGCCCCTTTCCGGTGATTTCCAGTTCCCGGCCAGCGCGGGTGTGCACGAAATGGTGCAGCTGCGTCCAGGCCCCCTGTTCGAAATACTGCTGCCATGAATTCGCGCCGCCTGAAAGCACCTTGGGGCCGAGCATCGCCACCAAGGCAGGGTTGGCACTGAGGAAGCGGCCCTGCTGGTCGAGCGTGAACAGCCCGATCGGCATGGCGTTGAAGTTGTGCTCGAGTTCCGCCTGCGCCTGCAGCCGCTGCTCGTGTTCCTGGCGCATTTCCTCCGCAATCGCCAGCGCCGCAAGCAGGCTCGATGACAACGCGACCGTCACAAAATTGGCGGCACCCACGAACTCCTGGATGCCCGACGCGGCAGCGACAATTTCGGACAGGCCAGACAGAAACGTCACGCCGAGCGACGCGCCGTACCACATCGCCACACGCGAGCGCGTACGCAGCAGGATGCTGCCCAGGCTGAAGATCATCAGCATCAGCCCGACGCTGGTCACGAGCCACATCACCGGCAGCCAGAGTCTGTAGGGCAGGAAGAACGACACCACCAGGAACGGCAGGCAAAGCCATTGCGAGATCGTCAGCGGCAACTGGTAACGCGTCTTCTCCAGGTCATCCCGGAACAGGGCCCGGTACAACGTGAGTGTCAACAGCGCGTAGACCGCGACGGTGACGGAACGTCCCTGGGTCAGCCATTCGGCGGGCACGAGATGCCCCAGCCACTGGATGTCCCAACCAGCAGATATCGCGCCCATGCGCAGGGTGACCACCAGCCACGCCGCAAACAGCACATAAAGAATCTGCCGGTTGATGAGGGCCGTCATCAGCACGAACACGGCCAGAACGATCAATCCACCGTCGAGCAGACCCGACTTGCGATGAAACTCGTGCACCGAGCGGCTCAGGTCTTCGGCCGACCACGACGCGGCCGTCAATCGGGCCGGGCCGACAAAGGAGACCCGGCATATCACGGCCATGCCAGCGCGATCGAGTCGCAGCGCGAATCCGGCCTTCAGCGGCCCGAGAGGTCCGGGCGCACTGCCGCGCGACGACTCGCCCAATGGCCGCAAAGTGGCATGGTCCCAGCAGGCAATGTCGACCGCGTGGCGCGACGGGAACTCGATGACCGGCTCCCCGTCAACCTGGTTCGGCGCGGCAAAGGCGAACCAGACCGGCGCCTCCGAGCGTTTGGTGTCAAAGTGGGATACGGGGTGCGCCGAGTCGAGCCTGGAGCGGGCCTGGGCAGGCGCCAGCGGCGCGCCGGTTTCCCCAAATACCTGAAGTTCCAGCCGCTTGCCTCCCGTGACCGCGTACTGGTCTTCCCATAACAGCAATGCCGCCAGAGAAACGATGCCAATGGCAATCGGCACCAGGTAGATTGAAAGGACCCACAACAACCGCTCGAGGGCCGAGCGAATGCGCTTGTCTACTGATCCATTCCAAAACATTACCCGCTGTGACATGCGCCCTTGCCAACATTGGAACAGCTCCAACGGTGGGGCAAGTCTACGCAGGCAGGGTCTTTAGTCAACCTGTTCAACATGCTCGGGTCGATCTGCCCGCACTTGGCAGAACCAACTGTTGTATGGATCAGACAGGGCGGCGACCCAGCGGCTGCGACAACCTGACCGGCGCTGGATCGGGAAACAAGCCGCCCCACTGCATTTCCTGCGGAACCTGAAGAACGATATCCGGGTGGCGTGTGTAGCTGAAGAAATTGAGCAACGGATGGCTGGCGTCGGTCCAGCGCTGGTGTCCGGTGTCGATCTCGAATCCCAGCACCCGATGCGGAATGTTGTTGCCGTGGCGCATCGGAATGAATCCCTGTTCCGGATACAGGTCCTCGAACAGCAGCTGGTCGTATTGCCGGTCGAGCGGCGCACGGGCAGCGACGATCGCCCACTCGATGCCATCGAGTTCGCAATACTGGAATGCGGCCTTGATAAGAACGATCTTCACCAGGCGCCCGATGGTCCCGCCAACTATCCCCAGTCGACTGACCTCGGCCAACGGCCGGTCCCGCAACCAGAGCGGGAACGTCACCGACTGCTCGACCTTCAGCGGCATGTGGGCATTGCTCTGGATGCGCAAGGTGCCAAGCGCGCTACCGTCGAGTTTGGACTCGGCCAGCAACACCACCACGCCGGGCTCGGCGTCGATGGATTCGGGCGCGCGCAGCTTTTCGGCGAACTCCGGCATGTGCCGCGCGTAGGCCGCGTGCCGCACGCTGACAGCCTTGGCCAGGTCTTCATCGGTGCGCACCACGCGCACCGTGAAGGCAAGGCGCTCTTCGGTCATGGTCGGTTCTTTGGTGATGGCGGATGGCTGTGACGCG
>JANLQZ010000948.1:0-1751 GCA_031368125.1 Betaproteobacteria bacterium | reverse complement strand
CTACGTCGACGCCATTACCGAATCGGTCTACCGGCGCATGGAGGCCGAACGCAAGCGGGTGGCCAACGAGTTGCGCTCGACCGGTGCGGCCGAGGGCGAAAAGATCCGCGCCGACGCGGACCGCCAGCGCGAGGTGACCATCGCCAATGCTTACCGGGACGCACAGAAGATCAAGGGCGAGGGTGATGCGGAAGCAGCGCGCATCTACGCCGAGGCCTTTGGACGCGACCCCCAGTTCGCGCAGTTCTACCGCAGCCTGGACGCCTACAAGGCCAGCTTCAGCAAGAAGAGCGATGTGATGGTGCTCGACCCGGCCTCCTCCGAATTCTTCAAGGTGCTGCGCGGCGCCGTGCTCCCACCAACTCCAGCGAAGAAATAAGGTTTGGACGGCGATACGTTCTGGCTGGCGCTCGCGCTGGTGCTGGTGATCGAGGGCCTGTTCCCGTTTTTGTCGCCGGCCCGATGGCGGCGCATGTTCCAGCAGATCCTGCAATTGCACGACGGTCAGGTTCGATTTTTCGGGCTGTGCAGCATCCTCGCCGGCCTGGGCCTCCTATGGATGTTTTTGTGACGGATCGAGCCATCCAAGCCCGGTAAAATCGCTGTTTTAACAGCTCCCGCACCAAATGTCCGCCTGGGTCTTGCCGGATCATATTGCCGATGTCTTGCCCTCCGAGGCGCGCCACATCGAAGACCTGCGACGGGACCTGCTGGACATGGCCCGTCGTTATGGCTACGAACTGGTCATGCCGCCTTTGCTCGAGCATCTTGAGTCGCTGTTGACGGGAACCGGCGAAGCGTTGGACCTGCAGACCTTCAAGCTGGTCGATCAATTTTCGGGCCGCATGATGGGACTGCGCGCCGACAGCACGCCGCAGGTGGCGCGTATCGATGCGCACCTGCTCAACCGCGTGGGCGTGACCCGGCTGTGTTACTGCGGGCCGGTGCTGCATACCCGTCCGGACAAGCCGCATGCCACGCGCGAGCCGCTCCAGTTCGGCGCCGAGTTGTATGGGCATTCCGGACCCGAGGCCGACCTGGAAATACTGTTGCTCGCGCTGGACTGCCTCAAGGCGGCGCAGGTGCGCGCGCCGATCGTCGACCTTGCAGACGCGCGTATCGTCGACGCGCTGTTGTCGCCGGCGCAAGCCGGCACGCAGCTGCAGGCGCGGGTGCACCAGGCACTGGCCGCCAAGGACGCCAGCGAACTGGCGCAGCTGACCCGCGGTTTTCCGGTCGCATCGCGCGACGGATTACTGGCGTTGCTGCAACTCTACGGCGACGAAAAGGTTCTGGCCGAAGCGCAACAGGTGTTGCCGCCGAGCCCGGCGATTCAGGCCGCCCTGGACAACCTTGGCTGGCTGGCCGGGCATCTGCGCGAGACGGCGGTGAGTTTCGACCTCGCCGACCTGCGGGGTTACGCCTATTACAGCGGCGCCAGGTTTTCGATCTACACGCCGGGTGCGAGCGACGCCTTGGCACGCGGCGGGCGTTACGACGAAGTCGGTGCGGTGTTCGGCCGCAACCGTCCGGCGGTGGGTTTCAGCCTGGACGTCAAGGCGCTGGTGGGTGTGGTCGGCCCGCGCGCGCTGCACTCCGCCATCCGCGCACCCTGGGGCGAGGCGGACGACCTGCGCGCGGCGGTTGCGGCGATGCGCGCCCGCGGGCACACGGTGGTCTGCGTGTTGCCGGGCCATGAGAGCGAGGTCGACGAGTTCCAGTGCGACCGCGAGATGCTGCAGGTCGCAGGG
>JANLQZ010000941.1:0-2217 GCA_031368125.1 Betaproteobacteria bacterium | reverse complement strand
CGAAATGTGGCGGCTGCTGGGCGAGCGCGGCATACTGCTGTTTCGCGCGCAGGGCCTGAACCACGACCAGCACCTCGCGTTCACGCGGCGTTTTGGTCCGCTGGCGCTGACCGGCCTGACCAGCCGTTATGCGCCACCCGGCTACCCGGACCTCTTCACGGTGACCAACATCAAGACCGACGGCGCGCGCTCGGAGACCGAAAACGCGGCGCAGCAGTGGCACTCGGACCAGACCTTCCTGAAAGTGCCGGCGCGCGCCTCGATGCTGCGCTGCGAACTGGCGCCGCAATACGGCGGCGACACCATGTTCGCCAACATGTACGCGGTGTACGAAGACCTGTCGGACGGGCTCAAGGCGGCACTGGAGCCGTTGCAGGCCTTCCACTCGCTTTTCAGCACCCGCTCCAAGGTGATGAAAGGGCGCAAGCCGCTGAGCGAAGAGGAGCTTTCGCGCGTCGAGGGCGCGATGCAGCCGGTAGTCCTGAAGCACCCCGACACCGGGCGCAAGTCGCTGTACATCAACGAGCAGTGCGTCGACCATTTCGACGGTTGGACCATCGAGGAGAGCAGGCCCCTGCTCGAATACCTGTACAACCTGACGACCCATCCGATGTACACCTACCGGCACCGCTGGCAGCCGGGCGACCTGGTGTTCTGGGACAACCGCTGCACGCAGCATTACGCGCCGCTGGACTACGACTTTGCCCAACGCGATGCGCTGCAGAACCGGCGCCTGATGTTCCGCTCCACGCTGGCCTGAGCGCGGCGGCTTCCTGCGGCGCCATGTTCGAACAATTCGCGCGCGCCAGCACCCGGGTCGGTGACGTGTCGATCCACCACGTGCATGCGGGGCAGGGTGACCCAGTGCTGCTGCTGCACGGCTACCCGCAAAACCTCAGCGAATGGGCGAAACTGGCGCCGCTGCTGGCCGCCGACCACACCGTGGTGTGTGCCGACCTGCGCGGCTACGGCGACTCGTCCAAGCCGCCGGGCGCACCCGACCACGGGAACTATTCGTTCCGCGCGATGGCGGCCGATCAGGTGGCCCTGATGAAGGCGCTCGGCCACGAGCGATTCCATGTGGTGGGCCATGACCGGGGTGGCCGGGTGGCACACCGCATGGCGCTGGACTGGCCACAACAGGTGCGCTCGCTCTGCGTGCTGGACCTGGTGCCGACCTGGGCCCTGTACAACCAGACCAACCGCAGAATAGCCGGCACCTACTGGCAGTGGTACTTCCTGCCTCTTCCAGCGCCCTTTCCGGAGCGGCTGATCGGCGCCGACCCGGACTTCTATTTCGAGAACTGCCTGGTCAGTGTCGGCGGCAAGGGACTGGATGCGTTCGACGCCGACATGCTGGCCGAGTACCGGCGCTGCTGGCGCGATCCGGCGATGATCCACGCGTCCTGCTGCGACTACCGTGCCGGCGCCAGCATCGATCTGGCGCACGACGAAGCCGACCTGCAGGTCAAGCTCGAGTGCCCGGTATTCGCGTTGTGGGGCGCCGACGGCCTGATGTGCAAGCTGATGGACATCGAGGCCGCGTGGCGCGCACGCTGCGCCGACCTGCGGGTCGCTCAGGTGCCGGGCGGCCACTGGTTCCCCGAGCATGCGGCGGCGCAGACCGCCAGCGCGCTGAAGGATTTTTTTGCGGGCGTTCGGCCCTGACTTGATGGAGACAAGATGATGCAGCGATTTGTTGGCAAGGTACTACTCACCACCGGCGGAGGCTCCGGACTGGCGGCCTCGGTGGCCAGGCGGTTTTCCAGCGAAGGCGGCCGGGTCGCCGTGCTGGATCTGGACGGCGAGCGCGCCAATGCGGTGGCGGCGGAATTGAAGGGCTCGATCGGGCTGGCGGTGGATGTCGCCAGCGAAGACGGCGTGTGTGACGCGGTCGCCGCCGCACACAAGCAGCTGGGCCGCATCGACTGCGTTTTCAACGCCGCCGGCTTTGCCGACTTCGGTCCGATCGAGGAGTGGTCGCTGGAGCGCTTCAACCGCATGCTGGCGGTGCATGTGGGCGGCACCTTCCTGGTGTGCAAGAACGTACTGCCCATCATGCGCGCGCAGGGCGGCGGCTCGATCGTCAACGTGGCCTCCATCGCGGCGCTGGTGGCGCAGCCAAGGAACGCGCCTTATGGTGCGGCCAAGGCGGCCATCGTCGGCTTCTCGCGCCAGCTCGCCATGGAAGCCGCACCGCTGGTGCGCGTCAACGTG
>JANLQZ010000900.1:0-1564 GCA_031368125.1 Betaproteobacteria bacterium | reverse complement strand
CTTTCGCAGGCACCTGCCGGTGAATCAGGTAGTTCGCAATGATGCCCTTGAGGTACTCTTTCAGGCGCGGCGGGTTCGATGGCCGGCTCAGGGCCTGGTTGCTGCCGATGATGGCCAGGTAGAACAGTGCCGCCAGGTCGGTGGCGGTCGTGCGGTCGCCAGTGAGGCGCTCGAACTTGGCCTCGAACAACGCCAGGCGCAACTGGTCGACCTCGGCCAGCATGTTGGCCACGGCCGGGTCGCGCCGCCCCAGGCCACGCAATGCCAGTTCAAACCGCATGTTTTCGAGATTCGCGCCGGCATGCGCCAGCGCCGCGTCGAGCAGCCGCTCCAGGTCGGCGCGGGGGTCGGACGTGGCCAGCGCTTCGAGGCTGCGGCTGGAGGCGAGTTCCCGTTCGCGCCAGCGCGCCAGCAGCGCCGACACCAGTTCCGCATGGTCGACGAAGTGCCAGTAGAAACTGCCGCGTGTCACGCCCAGCGTATCGGCCAGCACCAGCACCCGCACATTGTCGAAGCCGCCCTCGACCACCGCCTGGAACGCCGCGTCCAGCCAGTCGTCGCGGCCCAGCCGGACCGTCTCGTCGCGCTTGTTCGCTTTCTTCGCAGGCTTCATGGTGGCTGGCTCGCTCCCGACACGCTGGCATGTCGATTGACAATACACTAGTGTATGGCAAAATGCAAAAAAAACCAGCACGCAGGCAGCTGCCCTGCGCTGACCACCACGGACGCCCACCCATGTCGATCAAAAGCCTGTTGATGCCCGCGATCACCCAGCGCATGCTCTCGGCCGAGCGGTTGTCGAAAAATCGCGCCGATGCCGAGCGCATGCGCGTGGCGCGCGGCCAGCGCCACCAGGTGCATTATTTCCACCAGGCCGACGATCCCTACAGCGCCCTGGCGGCCGCCGCCCTGCCCCGGCTGCTGGAGCGTTACGACGTCGAGCTGCTGGCGCATGTGGTGCCCCCGCCGCGCGACAACGCAGCACCCGAACGCGAACGGCTGGTGGCCTACAGCCGCAAGGACGCCACCCTGCTGGCACGCCACTGGGGCCTCGAGTTCCACGACACCGCGACACAACCACCGCCCGAGGCAGTCGCGCTGGGCCAGCGCCTGCTGGTGGCGGCCGTCGGTGCCGGCCGCTTCGCCGAGGTCGCGGGGCCGCTGTCGATCGGCCTTTGGAGCGACGCGGCCCGGCTGGCCACGCTGGCCCTGCCGGGCGGACCCCTGGCTCCTGCAGAAGCAGCGGCCTGCGCCGCGCACCTGGCGAGCGCCGACACGACGCGCCAGCGCCTGGGCCACTACCTGGGCGCGATGTTCTTCTACGGCGGCGAATGGTACTGGGGCCTGGACCGGCTCTACCACCTGGAACAGCGCCTGCAGCAACTCGGCGCCCAGCGCAATGGTGCGCCCGACCTGATGTTCCCGCCCCCGGAGGACCTGCGCCAACCGGTGCGGCTGGACGCTCCCCCACCGATCGATTTCTTCGTCTCGCTGCGCAGCCCGTACTCCGCCATCGTCACGCCGCGTGTGTTCGCGCTCGGGCGGCTCACGGGCGCAGCGGTGC
>JANLQZ010000823.1:0-4353 GCA_031368125.1 Betaproteobacteria bacterium | reverse complement strand
GGATTCGCGCGCGAAGACGACAGCGCCGTGATCAAGATCTTTCCCGGGATTGTTTTGCCGCGCGCGACCGGGGATTGACCCGGCGCATTCCAGAGCCCGAGCACGAAGACCCGAGCATGGCCCTGTTTGCGACCGACCTGCCGATGCATCCGACGCTGGCGGTGGCGGTGGTCGCCGCGCGCCAGGCAGGTGCGCTGATCCGGGCGGCGGCGGCCGATCCGGCGTCGCTGCAGATCCGGCAGAAACATCCCAACGATTTCGTCACCCAGGTGGACGTGGCGTCCGAGCTGTTGATCGTCAAGACCCTGCTCGACGCGTTCCCCGCGCACGCGGTGCGCGCCGAGGAATCGCAGCAGCCGCATGGCACGCCGGGCGCCGACCATGTGTGGATCGTCGACCCGCTGGACGGCACCAACAACTTCATCCACGGTTATCCGGCCTACAGCGTCAGCATCGCCTTGTCGGTGCGCGGCTCGATCGAGCACGCGGTGGTGCTCGACGTCAACCACGGCGACCTGTTTCATGCGACGCGCGGTGCCGGCGCCTACTGCAATGCGCGGCGTCTGCAGGTGGGCACGCGGGCCGCCTTGGGCGAGGCCCTGGTCGGAACCAGCTGCCCCTACCCGCCGGGCCCGGGATTTGCGCGTTCGCTGCAGATGTTCGGTACGGTGATGGAGCGCGTGGCCGGCATCCGGCGTTCGGGATCGGCCGCGCTGGACCTGGCATGGGTGGCGGCCGGCTGCTGCGACGGCTTCTTCGACCTCGGCCTGAAGGCCTGGGACGTGGCGGCCGGCAGCCTGCTGGTGACCGAGGCCGGTGGGCGCATGGGCGACTTCCGCGGCGACGCCGACTGCCTCGAGGCGCAGGAGTGTTTGGCGGGCAACGCCGCCATCTTTGCCGCGCTCGGGTCGTTGTTGCAGCCCTATTCCCGCCAGGGGGCGCCGGCACTCGAATCGCGCGCACCGTGAGGCAGGGTGACGATGTGACGACGCTGCTCGAACTCAGGAACATCCACAAGCGCTACGACAGCGGCACCGTGGCGCTCAGAGACATGTCGCTGGCGGTCGGCGAACACGAGTTCGTCAGCCTGCTCGGACCGTCCGGCTGCGGCAAGAGCACGGCGCTGAAGATGATCGCCGGCCTGTCCCCGATCACCAGCGGCTCGATCGTGTGGAGCGGCGGCGGGACCGACCATGCCCACGACATGAGTTTTGTTTTTCAGGAGCCGACCCTGATGCCGTGGGCCACGGTGTTCGACAACGTCTGGTTGCCGCTGCGGCTGGCCGGACAGTCGCGCGAGCAGGTGCGCACCGTAGTCGAAACCGCCCTGCAGACGGTGGGCCTGTTGCAGTTCGCGCGGGCCTACCCGCGCGAACTCTCCGGCGGCATGATGATGCGGGTGTCGATCGCGCGCGCCATGGTGACCCAGCCCCGGCTGTTGCTGATGGACGAGCCGTTTGCGGCGCTCGACGAGATGACGCGCTTCAAGCTCAACAACGACACGCTCGGGCTCTGGCAGTCGGCGCGCTTCACGGTGCTGTTTGTCACCCACAGCGTGTACGAGTCGGTGTACCTGAGCAACCGCATCGTCGTCATGGCGGCGCGTCCCGGGCGGGTCGCCACCGTGATCGATGTCGACCAGCCTTATCCGCGCAGCGACGCCTTCCGTGCCACGGCGCATTACAACGACATGTGCGTGCGGGTTTCCGGCGCCCTGTACGCCGCGGGGCAACAGGATGGATGAACGCGTCATGACCAGCCGCGCCGGCCTGCCGCTGAGCGAGCGCCGATGGGTCCGGCTGGCCCTGCCGATCACGGTGTTCGTGCTCGCCCTGGTGCTGTGGGAACTGGTGGTGCGGCTCAACCACATACCGCACTACATCCTGCCGGGGCCGCTGCTGATCATGCAGACCCTGTGGAACAACCTCGGTTCACTGATGGCGAGCTGGTGGTTCACGGTCAAGATCACCTTCGGCGCGCTGCTGCTGGCAGTGCTCGGCGGCGTCGTGCTGGCCACCGTCTTTGCGTTGTCGCGCTGGGTCGAACTCAGCCTGTTTCCGTTCGCCATCGTGCTGCAGGTCACGCCGATCATCGCCATCGCGCCGCTGATCATCATCTTCATTCCCAGCACCACGGCGGCGCTGCTGCTGGTGGCCTTCATCGTGGCGTTCTTCCCGATCCTCTCCAATACCGTGATCGGCCTGCGCAGCGCCGACCTCAATCTGCGCGACCTGTTCAAGTTGTACCGCGCGAACCGCTGGCAGACGCTGCGTTTTCTGCTGGCGCCGGCGGCGATGCCTTATTTCATTGCCGGGCTCAAGGTGGCCGGCGGCCTGAGCCTGATCGGCGCGGTGGTGGCCGAATTCGTCGCCGGCGCTGCCGGCCGCGAGACCGGCCTTGCCTCGCGTATCCTCGAGTCGAGCTTCAGGACCGAGATACCGAAGATGTTCGCCGCGCTGGTGCTGGTATCGCGGACCGGCACTGCCATCTTCCGGGTCTTCCACCTCGTCTCCCGGCTCGTGCTGGGCAAGTGGCACGAGAGCGAGATCAAGTCCCAACGATGACGAGCGCGGGGCCACCGATGCAACTACGTTCCATGCGTATACCGCCGTGTCTGCGCGGCGACTTCGAGGACCTGCCGGCGCAGCAGGCGTTCGACCTGTGGGTGGAGGGCGGCGACGTGATGGGCATCGTGCCCACTGCCGCGCCGGCGCGCGGCACGGTGCTGAGCGCCTTGGTGGATGCCCACGTGCACCTCGACAAGACCTACACCGTGGCCGATGTGGGCGCTGCCCGGGGCGACCTGGGCGCGGCCATCACCCGCTCGGCCGCGCAGCGCGCCACCTGCACGCCCGAGGACGTGCGCCGGCGCATGGCGCGCGCGCTGGAAGACGCCTGGTCATGCGGCACCCGCGCCATGCGCACGCACCTGGACTGGGTCGGCGCCGAGCCGCCGGTCGCGCTGCCGGTGTTCGAACAAATGCGCGACCTGTGGCGTGGCCGCATCGAGCTGCAGGCGGTCGCGCTGGTGCCACTGGATCTCTGGGCCGACGCCCCGGTGGCGCAGCGTATTGCCGAGCAGGTGGCGGTCGCTGCCGCTGGTGGAACGGTGGCGCTGGGTGCCTTCGTCTACCGCAACGAGCGTATGCAGGACAAGCTCGGGCGCCTGTTCGCCCTGGCGGCCGCGCACAACCTGCCGCTGGACTTTCACGTCGACGAGGGGCTCGACGCCGATGCGGTGGGCCTGCAGGTCATCGCCGACCTCGCATTGGCGCAGCCGCGGCGTTTACGCGTCGTGTGTGGCCACGCCTGTTCGCTGTCGATACAGCCCGCGGCACAGGCCGCGCGCACGTTGCGCGCCTGCGACCGGGCCGGCGTCGAACTGGTGGCGCTGCCGACCACCAACCTCTACCTCCAGGGGTCCTGGGACGGCACGCCGGTGGAGCGCGGCATCACGCGCCTGAACGAGGCGTTGGAGCTCGGGTTGCGTCCCAGCATCGCCAGCGACAACGTGGCCGACCCGTTCTACCCCTATGGAAGTTATGACCTGCTGGAGACCTTTGGCCTCGGCGTCCAGGTGGCGCACCTTGCGTCGGCGGACGACTGGTTGGCGAGCATCACCGTGAACCCGGCACGTGCGCTGGGGCTGCACTGGAATGGCCGCATCGCGGAAGGTTGTCAGGCCGACCTGGTCTGCCTGCAGGCCTGCAGCGATCACGAGTTGCTGACGCCGGCCGGGCGCCGGCGCCGCGTCATGCGCCAGGGTCGATTCCTGTGACGGACCTGTCGACACTGCGCCAGGCGCTGGACGGCATCGAGATGCACGACGACCCCGCGCTGCTGCGTGCCAAGTCGGTCGACTTCCACTGGTACAGCCCGGTGCTGACGGAACTGCTGCGCGACAAGAGCGCCGACCTGCTGCTGGTGCCCAGGAACATGGACCAGCTGCGCCGCATTGCCGCGGCGTGCGCACGTGCCCGCGTGCCGCTGACGTTGCGCGGCGGCGGCACCGGCAACTACGGCCAGTGCACACCGATGCAGCGTGGCGTGATCGTCGAGACGCTGGCGCTCGACGCGGTGCAGGTCCGCCCGGGTTACGCCACCGTGCAGACCGGCTGCATCATCGCCGCGCTCGAGCAGGCAGCGCGCGCGACCGGGCAGGAGATCCTGATGTTCCCCTCGACGCTCGCCGATGCGACCGTGGGCGGTTTCGTCGCCGGTGGTTTCGGCGGGGTGGGCTCGATCCGGCACGGCATCCTGAAGGACCCCGGCAACATCACGCGCATCGAGGTGCTCACGCTCGAAGAGGAGCCGCGCCTGATCGAGCTGTTGGGGGCCGACATCCAGAAGGTG